>NZ_SJOP01000039.1 GCF_004331415.1 Kosakonia quasisacchari | reverse complement strand
AATGGCGCAGGATTTCGGGTCAGGGTCACCATAGCCGTGAAGACAGTTGTGGGCATCCGCTTCTCGCCATACCAGACCTTCACTCCGACTCGTCGACGTCTTCATATCTGTAGCCGGCCCCTCCCGCTCACGTTCTCTTTAATAAAAAGGACACTGTTCGTTATCACTCACGGACTGTTTTTTTCTTTTTTTTAAATTCCTTTTGAGATAATGGTTGACGAGGTAGAACGATCGTTCTACCTTTGTCGCATGAACAAGAAAACAACCGCTACCCGAGAAAAAATCCTGGCTACCGCAGAGCAATTGATCTATCAAAACGGCATTCATGCCACAGGCATGGACCTTTTGGTCAAAACCTCCGGCGTAGCAAGGAAAAGTATTTATCGCTATTTCGCGACCAAGGATGACGTGGCTGCCGCCGCGTTGAATGAACGTGATGAACGCTGGATGCACTGGTTCAGAACTGAATCTGATAAAGGCGATACGCCTCAGGATCGCATTTTGAATATGTTCACTGTTCTCCGGGGCTGGTTTGAGTCAGAAGACTTTCGTGGTTGTGCATTTATCAACACCGCCGGAGAAGTGGGTGACCCTGACGATCCCGTTCGCCAGATAGCAAAGCTGCATAAACAAAAATTACTGGATTACACGCTCGAACTCACTGAGCAATTAAACATCGAGCAACCTGCCGCGCTGGCCAGACAGCTACTGATTCTGATGGAAGGCGCGATCACCATGTCCTATGTAATGGGCGATTGCAGCGCCGCCGACAATGCAAAGGACGTTGCGAAACTCTTGCTGGAACAGGCCTCTTCATAACGCCTGCGTATCAAAAAATGACGTCTACTGATATATCCGAATTTACAGGAGGCTTTACCATGTCCGAAACACAAACTCGCCCGCCACTTCCTCCTTTCACTCGCGAATCGGCGATTGAAAAAGTGCGGCTCGCTGAAGATGGCTGGAACAGCCGCGATGCCGAAAAAGTTTCACTGGCGTACTCACTGGATACCCAATGGCGTAACCGCGCCGAGTTTGCCAATAATCGTGAAGAGGCCAAAGCATTCCTTGCCCGTAAATGGAAAAAGGAGCTTGAGTATCGTCTTATTAAAGAGTTATGGGCGTTTGACGGCAACCGCATTGCGGTTCGGTACGCTTACGAATGGCGTGATGACTCAGGCAACTGGTTTCGCTCTTACGGCAACGAAAACTGGGAATTTGAAGCAGATGGCCTGATGAAGCGTCGCTTCGCCTGTATCAACGACATGCCTATCAAAGAGAGTGAACGCAAGTTCCACTGGCCGCTGGGACGTCGTCCGGATAACCATCCGGGTCTGTCGGAACTGGGTCTGTAAATTTGTCGCTAAGCCCCCGGATACAGTGGTAGCCAGGGGCTTTTTCTCAACGCAAAAATAACGCCAGATGTTCATTCAAATCAGGCGTCGATTCCGTTGAGGTTAATGTCGCTATGCTTTTGACTGGCCGTAACGTGACGCAAGTTTGTCGAGAAAGGTGAATAATTTCCTGTTCATTTCGCTGTAATCATTCGCCCGCAGTTCGTCTGGCGACTGGACGAAACGATATTCAGCGGCCCGGCGTAAATCGTTGTCGGAATGGGCAATCAATAATTCGACGACCTCAGGTGTCAGTTCCATGTGGCACTGAAACCCGTAAACCCGATCAGAATACGCGACTATCTGACGTGGGCATCCCTCGCTACAGGCGATAATTTCCGCCTCAGGCGTAAGCCCCGGCATATCGTTATGCCAGTGACCAACGTCAAGGGTATTGCCGAAGTGAGAGAACATCTCGTTCATCACACCTTTATCGGTCATAAAAATGGGAAACGTGCCAATCTCTTTTTCCGGACTGTGAGCAAAAGGGGCACCCAATGCTTCGCCAATCAGTTGAGCACCCAGGCAAACACCGATGACGGCTTTACCTGAATTCACCGCAGAGGCAATCAGCGCCTGCTCAGCCTTAGAATCAAAATGCGCGCACTCTTCCACGCTGACGGAGGGATCCTGTGGGCCGCCCATGATGATCAGCAGATCGATGTCCCGTGCATCTGCGGGAAGTGGTTGACCTGCATAAACGCGGGAAAAGGTTATCTCATGGCCGCGACGCGTGGCCCAGGTTTCGTAAGCGCCGGGCGCTTCGAAACGTTCATGAACAATGAAATGTACTCGCATAGACGTATGCTCCTGTAATACGGGTCATAAACTTAATTAAGCGCGCTTTACCTCGCCAACGTTGTCGCGCGGGTAAAGTTAGCAGGGTCATGGTAAACAAGAGGTTCTCATCTGAAATGCCAGTCAGCATTGATAAAACGCCAAGACATGATGAGGCGACGGGTTGGTCAGGAACGGCCATTTCTTATCGTCGTGGAGAGGTCGATCCCGCGCATTACCATCTTGAAGGGCAGCTATTATTTGCTACCAGAGGCGTTATGCTGGTTGAAGCCGCTGACAGACAGTGGGTTATTCCCCCTCAGCGCGCCCTCTGGATCCCACCGCTTATGGTTCATTCTTATAGCGTTCTGTCAGACACGGAATTACGGGCTGTCTACGTCAGCAGTAACCTGATTGCGGCCTGTACAAACTTCAGCAGGAACAGCCAGGTTCATACCATTAGTGCGACGCCACTGGTGAAAGAACTCATAAATGGCCTTTTTACGGGTGAATATAACGCGCCGATAAAGCGAAAAATGGCGCTCTTACTGCTGGATATTCTCAGCGAGACACCCTCCGGGGGCGCAGAACTTCCCATGCCGCGTGATGAACGTTTATTTCGTGCCGCAAGAGAGCTGGTGTTCAGTCATCGCTGGAACGCGTCGCTGATCGACCTGGCTGACATTGCGAACATGTCGGAACGGACTTTTTCTCGCCAGTTTTTACGTGACACCGGGTTCAGCTTCCGGACATGGAAACAACGAGCCAGGATATACGCATCCTTAGATCTGCTCGCTGATAACGTCCCCGTGAAACAGATCGCCTATCAGCTCGGCTTCTCATGCCCTGCGGCGTTTTCTGCTGCGTTCCGTTCTGTAATGGGAACAACGCCCGGTGAGTTTTAACCTGAGTGCGGCGGGGAAGTGAAATAACGACCGGTAATCAATGCCGGTATCAGTCAAAGTAAGGTTTTAACATTTCTTCAGTCCAGTTCATAAAAGCTCTTACACGCTGCGACAAGTTGCGCCGGTGCGCGACAACAAAAAATGCAGCAAGCGGCGCGGGACGAAAATGGGGCAACACTTCAACCAGTGCGCCGCTTTTGATATGGGGGACGAGTGAGGAATAACCGCCCTGAATTAAGCCTAACCCCGCCAGTCCCGCCTCATGATAAGCCGGTACGCTGTTGACTCTCACTGTGCCTGGTAACATCAAAGACTGATAACCCTCGCCTGCCGGATACTCCCATCCGTCAGGTTTCGAACCAAAGTTGTGCATATAATGAACCATCCTGTGTCCCTCACTGAGAAGATCATCAATCGTCTGCGGAACACCGAAACGATCAAGATAGCGAGGGCTGGCCGCGTTGATCATGCGCAGATGCCCCAATGGCCGTGCAATAAGCGTTTCATCAACAATGGGGCCGAGGCGAACAACGCAGTCAAACCCTTCCTGAACCAGATCGACACGGCGGTCAGTACTTGAAAGTTCGATGTCCAGTTCAGGATGTGCTTCCAGCAGTTGCGGCAGAGCAGGGATCACCACGCTTTGTGCCAGTACCGCTGGCATATCAACGCGTATCCTTCCCCTTAATGACTGACCGCCGTGAGAGAACATGGATTTCAGTTCCTCGGCTTCCGACAGAAGGTCGCGGGCGCGCGAATAAAACACCCGTCCGTCTTCAGTTAGCTGCACAGTCCGCGTTGTCCGGTGCAGTAGCGTAGCGCCAATTTCCTGCTCGAGTTCACGTACCACCAGTGAAGCGCGTCCTTTCTGGATACCCAGACTTTCGGCTGCCTGCGTAAAACTCTTCATTTCCGCCACACGCGCAAAAATGATCAGAGGCTCCAGATTTTTCATTGTTCACCTTTTCGGTAACAGTGCGTTATTTTTCCCGCTATTTATGGCCATATTAATACTTAATAGACTGCTTTCACACCGCGTATCCCGCATAACGCTGTGTGAAGGCAATGAAGATGATTCATCCCAGGAAAATGATTTTACGTTCTCACCTGTCTATGTACTTACGCTGGAATATCCAGCCGCTAACGAAGGATAAAACCCATGAATAAAGGTTATCTCATCGCCCATGTAACCGTTTCAGACCCTGTCGCCTACGCTGAATATGCCAGAACGGCCGCAGCGGCCATGGAGAATTTCAATCCGAAGATCATTGCCTGGTCCGGGCAGTACGAAAACCTTGAGGGAGAGTCTCATGAACGGCATGTCGTTTTTGAGTTCGATTCTTTTGCTGAAGCCAAACGTTTTTATGAAAGCCCGGAATATCAGGCAGCAAGATCGCTACGTTCGGATGCCGCCAGCGGAACGTTTGTATTGGTTGAAGGCACCTAAAGCCGAGGAATAGCCGCCCGGCAGGACGAACTGCCACGCAGAACGGTAACAGGCAAATGCTTTAAGACGGGTTTCATCGGCTGCGCTTCACGCGCCTTGCCCGACCCAGCGATCTGCCAGCGCCGCGAGTACCTCACCTTGCCGTTCGAAGGCCTGCGTTCAGGTATCGGCGCTGTCCGTACGCCACCGGGGTGCGCAACCAATGAAGCACTGAACAGTTCTGTGGTGGTAGTTTCATCCATGACAGACTGCGTTTCGCTGACATCCCGACTGTCGGGATATCGCTCTTCGCTGCATAACGCCCCGCACCTCGCGGCAGGTTGTCGGTTGATCACGAGGTGCCTGGGTCGTTGAGTCGGATATTCACCCAACCGGTAATCCAGGCATTCTGCCTGGACTGGTTCAGGTTAACAGCCCGCAAACCTTCTTTTTAGTGGGAACATTCACATAAATCTGTCTGCTCCGCCTGATGCTTCAATGGTCTGGCCGGTAACAAACTGATTCCTTTCGGAGAGCAGGAATACCGCAATCGCTGCAATATCTTCAGGCAGCCCAAAGCGACCTACCGGGGTTTTTTCTTTTCCCAGTAATGCTATAACTTCGTCGTCCGTTTTGTCAGCCAGTTCAGGGCGGAGATGGCGGACATTCGGCAGCATATTTTGTGCCCAGTTATCCGTCGCGACGGCGCCCACGCCAATCGCGTTAACCAGAATGCTCTCCGCCGCTACGCTCAGAGCAAGGCTTCGGGTCAGGTTGTTGATAGCCGCGCTCAGTGCATGTGAGACGGTAAGTTGCGGGTTTGGGTAGATGCCGCCAATAGAGGAAATATTGACAATGCGTCCCCAGTTTCGTCTCTGCATCCCCGGTATCACAGCTTTGCAAAAGCGTCGCATGGCGGAGAATTTTGTTTCAGTCATTAGCTGCCAGTCCTCTTCCGACGTGGTTAACAGCGTGCCCGCATGGGCTCTTCCGGCATTATTCACCAGCAAATCAATGTGCCCAAAAACCTTTTCCGCTTGTTCAACGACCCGCGAAGGCAGGCTGGGATCCGTCACATCCCCGGCGACAGGCAGCACCGAAACACCATACTTATCGGCGATCTTTTTCGCCGCCAGGATAAGGTCAGGTTCTCGTCTGGAAACCATAACGACATGCACACCATTTGCGGCCAGTTCTTCACAGATACTGAAACCAATCCCGGTTCGCGCTCCGGTTACCAGCGCCACTTTACCTGTCAGTTTTAAATCCATTTGTTGCTCCTCAAATTAAGCACCGTTAATAACATCGGAACTATTTGTCACCGATCTCGATTTCAGACGCTTGTGCAATGAAATTCAGACGTCTGAAAAAAACGGTCAAAGCATTGAGAACCGCCTCTGCTTATGCTGCAGGAAAGAGCGAGTGTAGAGCGAGGTGGGGTCAGTGCGTACGGAGAACCATGAGCTTTCTTCAGCCAGGATTCTGATGCTGGCGATCATTTGCTGCATTGTGGTCGCGAATATTTATTTTAATCAATCCGTTCTGAACCTGATCGCGGCTGCCTTTCCCCATGAATGGGCTGCTGTTTCGTTGATCCCCATGGCCACCCAGTTAGGCTATGCGGCGGGGTTATTCTTTCTGATCCCATTAGGTGATTATATTGAGCGTCAGAAGCTTATCCTGCGTCAGGCTCAGGTGCTTTTCCTGGCGCTGATCGGCATGATGTTAGCGCCAACCGCGACAGTGCTGGTGTTCTTCTCTTTTCTGACAGGGATGGCTGCAACGGTTGCCCAACAAATCGTGCCGCTTGCGGCTTCTCTCTCGAAAGTGTCTTCGCGGGGTAAAACGGTGGGGACCGTGATGAGTGGCGTCCTTGCCGGTATTCTTGCTGGCCGGGCTATCGGGGGTCTTATCGGTCAGTATTTCGACTGGCGTGGCGTCTTTTTGTCCGGCGCGGTGATGACATTGCTGGCGCTATTTTTCATCGCGCGCATTTTACCTTCTCAGTCGTTGCCGACACCCGCGTTTCATTATCTGGCGGTGTTACGTTCATTAGGCGATTTATGGAAAAGTGAACCGCAGGTGCGCGATGCGACGCTGACACAAGCGATGCTGTTTGCCTCCTTCAGCGTGCTGTGGACCGTGCTCCCTTTCTGGTTATCGTATCGCTACGATTACGGGGCAGGGGTAACCGGAACTCTGGCTGCTCTGGGGTTAATCGGTATTCTGTGCGCACCACTGGCGGGAAGTTTCAGCGATCGCCAGGGACCCTTCCGGATGGTGGTTTTGGGTGTGTTACTCATGCTGTTTGCCTGGGTTGTTCTCTGGGGCTGGAACAGCATGGCGGGGTTGGTGGTAGGCATTTTACTGCTCGATGCGGGTGAACAATGTGTACTGATAGCGAACCAGCACACAATTTATTCTTTGCGCCCGGATGCCAGAAACCGTCTTAATACACTCTTTATGAGCATCATATTTATGGGCGGGGCTGGCGGTTCACTGGCTGCCGCCTGGGTGTGGGAGGCAACGCATCGCTGGACGCTGATTTCTTCAGCGGGAGTAGGGCTGGTGATGATGGGGATGTTAGCCACCGCGAGGCGTCACTATTCAGGCCACCAGTCTGGCACGTAGCGCGAGAGCTTTTCTGACATCCGGTGCCCTGTCTGCGCCATCGACACCTTGTAAAACGTTTTCGATTAACTGCTTCGCCGCGAATGTTTCCCCGGCTTGCGCCTGCAATGTAGCCAGTGAATAAGCAATGCGCAGAGCCCAGCCGTGAGCCTGTTGCTGACGCGCTTTGCCCAGAGCCTGCTCCAGCATCAGGCGTTGCTCCTGAGGCGGCAATTGCGCGGCGGAAAGACGCATCAGCTCAGGCGCACACCAGTTTTCATGATCCAGCGTGGCGCTTTGCTGCGATAGCCCGCTATCAATTTCCGACAACAAGGGAGAGTATTGCCAGTCCAGCCCCATCGCTTGCAATGAGCTAAACAGGGTGGTTTGACTCACATCGGTATGGCTAAACCGTTTGGCCCAGACAAGAAACAGCTCGCCATAGGTTTTCCAGAAATACAAATCATGTTTTTCTGCCACACGAATCAGCCAGTTTGCAGCTTTTATCACCCAACGTGGCTTGCGATCCAGTGCCGCTGTCATACAGGCGCCTTCCGCCAGGGCGCAGCAAAGCGAACAAGCATGTTGTAAACGCGCGGCTTTTTTAATGCCGCGCCATGCCATCTGTCTTGCGGCTTGATACTCGCCTTGTACCCAGAGTAAACGAGACAGAAAAGCCTGGCCTGCTGTCTCCTGATCCAGACCAAAACGGAAAGAGTGGCTTGCGCTCTCACGATCGTACCAGGCCAGCGATTGCAGCAGGTCATTGCGCCCAGCGACATGCTGACCTAAAAAATGCAGCGATACACCGAGAATACGTAGCCCGGTAGCCTGTGCTTCCGCGTCATTGATGGCCCGTGCGAGTTCGTACATAGATTGCGCATGCTGACGTGATTTATTCAGTTCGCCCGTGCGCAGGCAATACAGCCATAAGCCGTAATGCGCCTGCAAACATATCTCTTTGTCGTCGAGCTTTTCGGCCAGTGTCAGTGCGGTTTGCCAGGCTGAATGGGTTTCAGATGTCGGGCCTTTTGCCCAGGTTGATGCCTTACCAGCAGCTGCGCAGAGGTTCATCCGCTGGCGTAACGTTAAGACTATCCGCGAACGTTTTTCATCTAACAGAGGATAAATATGACGCTGACATTCATCATAGAGTGAATATTCAATCCAGAACGGCGTCATCGCCTGTAAGATCTCAAGCCCTGTAGAGGCATCTCGCCCCTCAGGTAATGTTTGCTGTAAAACGCGCCGTAAATCATTAAGGATGTGGCCATAGCGTTCCCGCCACTGTTCCGTTGGCAGCATCAACCAGTCATTCCGGGCCTGCTCCACCAGAACTTTATAATAATCGACAAAACGGGCCATCAGCCCGTCATATTCCCCCGCCTGCCTGAGTTTAGTGCAAGCGAACTGACGCATGGTTTCCAGCAGCCGAAAACGGGTTACTGGCACCTGATGACGGGTCTGAATCAGTGACAGGGAGAGTAACCGCTGCAGATCGTCAATAACCTGCCAGCTATCTTTGTCTTCAGTCTCAAGAAAATCATTGACTGATTTCATACTGAACGAATCGGTAAAGATGCCCAGCGTCCTGAATAACTGCTGTTCGCGTGCGTTGAGTAACTGATACGTCCACTCCAGCGTGGTCACGATTTTCTGGTGCCGGGGAACGCGAGCGCTGAGCGTATTGCTCAATAGCTGGAAACGGTCCTCCAGTCGGCTATAAACCTCACTGATGCTCATCACTGGCAGGCGGGAGGCGGCAAGTTCAATGGCTAACGGCAAGCCATCAAGATGACGGCACAATTCGCCAATCAACGGCAATTCACTGTCTGAGGGATGGAAATCATGCCGGTTGGCCTGCACACGCTCGATAAAGAGGCGGACGCTGGCAAAAGACATTAACGCCTTATTATCATTGATTTTCTTTTCAGGAACCTGCAATGGCGGCAGTAAATATTGTTGCTCACCGGCAATCTGTAACGCCACCTGGCTGGTCAACAGCAGCCTGATATGCGGAGCCTGCGTCAGGAGTAACGTCGCCACAGGTTCCAGCTCACTAATGACGTGTTCACAATTATCAATCAGCAGTAAACACCGACGTCGCGCAAGCTGTTGGCGTAAATCAGCATCATGCTCAACGGCAGCAAGGGGAAGATGTAACGCTTGTGAAAAAACAGAGAGCAAGCCGGATGTTTCGGTGATGTGCGCCAGTTCTGCCACATATATGCCATCAGGAAAATGCGTGCGCACAAGATTGACAACTTCCCACGCCAGCCGCGTTTTCCCCACGCCCCCGGGACCGGTAATGGTTACCATCTGGTGCTGATTTAACAAGGCACAGACTTCCTGCACTGCCTTATCACGCCCTAAAATCGACGCCAGAATAGGGGTAACCACCGGGGCTGGTCGGACTGATTCAAGGGGAGTCTGCGACGGTACGCTGGTGATGTTAAAGCGGTAACCACAACCAAACTCAGTGATAAGCAGATGCCGGTCATGACCCAGTACGCGGCGTATAGCGGAAATATGCGCCTGAAGATTATTTTCTTCGACGATGTCATTTCCCCATACTTGCGTAAGTAAAGTCTCTTTGTTTACCGCTTTACCTTCCGCTCTCAGCAGAACCACCAGAACATCAAACGCTCTGGCCGAAATTCTTACTGGTTTACCCCGGTGCAACAGGATCCTTAGCTGGGGCCAGACTTGCCACTCAGCAAAGTGAATCTCATCGGCTGTTATCATGGTTTTGAGATCTTCAGTTTTTGACCGTCACGAAATCATACTGTGCGGAGAAAGCCATTTTAACAAGAATCAGGGAACGCATTGTATGCCCTGCCTGATCTGTGTTTAGCTCGCGCTACCCTGAACCGCACTGATTATAGAACTGCAGTCTGACTCTACCATAGGCCGACGATGCATCCTGTGGCTGAAAACGCCCCATCTTGCCAGCCCTGGTGCATCATTCTTGTCTGGAAAAGCTCTCAAGTTATCCGGTTTTATGTCGTTAGTTATATCGATGTGCGAATTCACATCAATAAGCGCAGCGCATCCATTCCGCAGTATTGAGGATGGTGAGTTGCTACGGAAAATGCTGTATGGACTCACCAGTGACCCACGTTACATCGCAGGTCTGGGGAAACGGATTTTATGATTATCACGACATCCACAGTGAAATACACACAGACGCAAAGCACTTCTGAGGATATTTCAAAAGCCACTCTCCCTCAGCCTGTACAGCGGTCAAATAAGACGCCTGCAGCCTCAGGGCAAACGACCCTCAGCGGTATGGGGCTGCTGATGTCCCGCCTGTTCGGCGATACGGACAGCAATCTATCTGTACAAACTCAACTGACGAAAGACACGATGGGCATGTCTTCCGTTAATTTTCTGACAAATAATGACCGCAACACACTGGCCGGGTTGTATGCGCAGGCACAGCAGCAGGGAACGGATCTGCGTTATGTGGACGATCTCGCCCGAGATTTAGGTGATTACCGTATGTTTGGTGGCGTGATGGCAAACCTGAATAACGGAAACATGTATGACAACAGCGGGCACGTGCTGACCTACAAATTTACTGCAGAAGACGAGGTTACTGCGTCACGTATTCTGAATGGGGGGAAAATATCTGGCTCTGTGCTGGATGACGGTTTTGTGCGCTATGAACTGGACCCCGGATACTCTCCGTCGCATTTGGCAAATTTTCAATTTATTGAGAGCATCGTCAATCAGGCTGGTCAAAACCATGCTGATAAGGAACAGGTTTCTGACGCGCAACTCTCTGTCTATCAGCAAAAAGGAAATCAAAACTTCATTGTTGAGGCAGCCAGTGAAGCAACGTTGAAAATACCGGAGCCTGATTTCGGTAGCGTAAATGGTAAATTCTTTGTTACCGCAACCGGGCTGAAACACGGCTTTCGTCTGGAAGGGGGGAAAGTGGTGCAGCATCCCGTAGACGTGTTCCAGAACTTGTCGAAAACGCCAAAAACCTTACTGGATTATTTTTTGAAAGCTGATGAGGCTGACAAAAAGACTACAGGTATTACACAGCCACTTTTCAATTTCTTCTACCCTTCTGAAACCCTTACAGAAAATCAGAAGTGACACGCGGTTACACAGTCGCTGAGAGGCGTGAATGACTACGTTTATTCCTGTGACATTTCTGTGCCAGGAGAGTGTCCACTTCTCGCTCCTTGTTGTCGATCAGATGCCTCAGATCACCGGTTGAACGGCTCAGACATGGATCAGCATTTCCCTTAAGAATTCTGCAGCGTTTGGGGTAGCGCGATAAGTTAAGCGCTGGCGATAAAAATGCCGCTGGCGCGGCGTAATAATAATGTAGGTTGCGCAATTAGCTGGATCGTAAATTTTCAATTGCACTGTCGCTGAGCGTGAGCACCGATTTAACGCTGACGCTTATTCTGTCGATAATGGCCTGCCGTGGGCCAAGACGCCACGCTTCACTGTTATAAAAAGATTCCTGAGAGGATTTCAGGTGGGAGAGGCTGTCATAAGCTCTGATCAGATAGTAAGCGTCATCGTCATGGGTTGATATGCCAAAAGAAACGATATCCATGCCCGCTGAACGATGAAGTGGAGCACTCTCCTGCGTCATGATCCTGTGAAACTCTTTCCCGGTGCCGGGTTTGAGGGTGTACAGCAAAAACTCTACGGCTCTCATCTTCGATATCCTGTCCATTTTTTTCATTATTGCGCCCTTAACCGGTGAAACTTAACGCAGCGACCAGGCTGACACCTGTTTTGGCCTGAGCGTCTCCTGCGTGCCAAAGCGGACACCCCTGACCATGCCGCGTTTGTTATCACCGCGACAGGTAATCTAAAGATGTTTAAGTATATGGTCCAGAAAAGCACGTACCGCAGGATTGGCGCGACGGCTTTCATGCCAGACCGCGGTAATATTGCGCCGCTCCACCGTAAAATCTGCAAGTACGGGAACTAACTTTTTATCCCTGACCAGGGAAGCCACCATAAAATTCGATGCCATGCCTATTCCGGCCCCGGCAGCCATTGCGGCTATGACGGCTTCACTGGCATCAACAATCACCGTTGACGAAGGCACGATTTCAATCTCCCGCTCACCGACACGGAACGGCCAGCGAAAAAGTTGCCCGGTATTTTGGTAACGCAGATTAATCGTTTGGTGCCCGATTACGTCATTAGGATGTTCCGGAGGGGCGCAATTGGCTAAATATTCAGGCGAGGCATAACACCCTATCTGATACGGCGGGAGGCGACGCGCCAGGAGGTTTGAATCCGCGAGATCGCCAATTCGAATGGCAATATCAATATTCTCATCAACAATGCTTACCACCTGGTCATTCAACCGTAAATCAATCGTCACTTTTGGGTGAAGCGCGCAAAATTGCGCAAGAAGGGGGGCGATGATATGGATGCCCACCGGTAACGATGCCGCAATGCGTAACGTTCCTGCCGGTTCCGCGCGTGTGCGTTTCGCTACCTGCTCGATCTCCTCGGCATCCCGTAGCAATCGCAACGCCCGTTCGTGCAGTTCGCGGCCTTCGGCAGTTAAAACGAGCGAGCGCGTCGTTCGGGTGAATAAGGTTACGCCGAGATGCTTTTCCAGCCGTTGAATGCTTTTACTGATTGCGGAAGGTGAAACGGAGAGCGAGCGGGCAGCGGCACTATAACTGCCCAGAGCGCCGGCACGAGCGAATGCGATAAGACCCGTGAGTCTTTCAAAACCTATTTGTTCCTTCATGGCACAATTAAAGCGAAATACAGCCACATTATCAATCCTGAATATTAGCCGTATGCTCTGTTAACTGAGTGCTTTTTAGAGTGAGACGGTAATGACTGAGATGATGAAAGCGGTACAGCTACATGCGTTTGGTGGGCCTGATAACCTGCTTTATGAAGACGTCCCCCGGCCCGTTGTTGGAAGAGACGACATCCTTGTTCATGTGCAAGCGGCCGGCCTTAACCCGCCAGACTGGTATCTGCGTGAGGGGTATCGGGCACTTCCGCCTGAATGGTGGCCCGAGCCCGCTTTTCCGCTCATTTTGGGCACCGACATATCAGGTGTTGTCGCGGCGGTCGGTAAAAATGTCACAGGGTTCAGTATCGGGGATGCGGTCTATTCGATGGTGCGTTTTCCTGAAAGGGTGATGGAAGGCAGTGGCGCTTATGCAGAGTATGTAAGCGTGCCTTCGTCAGAACTGGCGCTGAAACCTCGGGGAATTGGACATGTTCAGGCTGCGGGGGCACCGATGTCACTGCTCACGGCCTGGCAGTTTCTTGTCGAGACAGGGCATGACGAACCGAATCCTTTCCAGTCTTTTCCACATAAAGCCGTTCCATTAAGCGGGCGGACCGTGTTGGTGAATGGTGCCGGGGGCGGCGTGGGGCACCTTGCTGTTCAACTGGCCCATTGGAAAGGTGCGCGGGTCATTGCCGTGGCCTCGTCCCGCAATGAGGCGCTTTTACGCGAACTGGGGGCAGACGAGTTTATTGACTACACCAAAACCGCAGCCGAGAGCGTAGTAAAAAATGTTGATCTCGTTCTTGATGCGGTGGGGGGGGCCAATATGGCGCGCTTTCTGCGCTGTATCAGGCCTGGCGGTGCTCTCTTTCTGGTTAATCCTTTGGGTTTTTCCGCACATCTTGAGGCTGCGCAAAAAGAGGTGACGGTGTCATCGACGCAAGTGCGTTCCAACGGTGCGCAATTATCGGAAGCAGGCCGTCTCCTGGAAAAAGGTGTTGTCCGAGTGGTGGTTGATAGCACCTATCCATTAGCAATGGCCTCTGCTGCTCATCAGCGCGCAGCAATGGGAAGTATTCAGGGCAAAATTGTGCTGACAAACTTTTGATAATCGCGTCCCCGAATGGCCAGACATTGCGATCTGGGATGACAGAAAAAGGCAACGATATGCTCATCATTTGCGGCTATGTGAACATTAAACCCGCTGATCGCTGTTTATGAGCGATATAAACGTGCTCGCTCAAACCGTGCGAAAACGTGCAGGAAACCTCTCGTATGACGTGGCCGTAGAGGATCTCCTGGCTGGACGAGTGCTCATATCGGAACGCTGGAAAGATCAGGATGCACTGTCTGTGCATCTGGCCGCTCCCCATACCCGGGCATTTATCAGCCGATGGCAGGAACGAATGACGGCAGAAATCCTGAAATATGATGCCCTTAACGAAAGAGGGCTTCTGGATATGGAATGGCCATTGAATAGCGATGAAATATGCGGTTGTTCAAAATCGCTCCCGGCGTTTTTGTGCGGGCAGATTCCTCGCGGGCTCGTCATCTGTCCAACGGACTGCGCCAGTTGTTGAACCCCGGTCGGAGTTTCTCATCCCCCCTGCGGGAGTGCGATATGCGAAAAAAAAGCCCGCATTTGCATGCGAGCTCTTCTTCAAATGATGGCGGTGAGGGGGGATTGATTCGCTGCGCTCACCCTACGGGCAGCCCACCCACTGCGTGCCTGGTCTGTCCAACTGGCTGCGCCAGTTGTCGAACCCCGGTCGGA
>NZ_SJOP01000038.1 GCF_004331415.1 Kosakonia quasisacchari | reverse complement strand
GTCGTCATGTTTATTACCGATAACGGTGCGGCTTCTGAGGGCGGCCCGAACGGTGGTTTCCGTCGTGCCTATATGGACAACACCACCGTTGCGGAAATGGATGCCCATCTGGATGAAGCGGGAGGACCGAATACCGATATGCTCTATCAACGCCCCTGGGCTTATGCGGGCAGCACGCCTTTCCGTCGCTATAAATTATGGCCGTATTTAGGCGGGATCCGCACACCGTTGATTGTCTCCTGGCCTAAACAGATCCAGAAACCCGGCGTTATTCGTCACCAGTACGTGAGTGTTATTGACCTTGCTCCCACAATTCTGGATGCCGCAGGGACAAAATTTGCGGATATTGTCGACGGTGTGAAACAAATTCCGGTTGCGGGCAAATCAATCCTGCCGACATTCAATTCGGATACGGCTAAAACGCGCGATGTGCAGTACTTTGAACTGCGCGGTCAAAGGGCAATCACCCAGGGTGACTGGCGTGCCGTGGCGATGCACCGGATTGGCACGGACTACGCAAACGATCAATGGCAATTGTTTAACACGGCCAATGACTATTCGGAATCAACAGACCTGGCAGCTAAATATCCTGAAAAGCTGGAAGAACTGAAAAAACTCTGGCAGCAGGAAGCACAAAAATACAGTAATCCGCAGGTTATTGATCCTGTCCCTTTCTTCTATAAATTCAATCGTATGGAAGATGGGATTTCAGAACAGAAATAACGCGAAGACGTGCATAAAAGAGGCCTGAAACTGGCCTCTTTTCATGCAAACGCTCAATGCGCCGCCAGTATGTTTTTATCCCGATTCATCCTTGCGCTCACTTGCTTCGCCGTATGAACAAAATTACTAATCAGTGCGTTGTGGGTCCCATTACGCCAGGCAATATTCAGCCGTGCGCAGGGTGTATCAATGCCCGAAATGGATCGGTAGACAACGCCATGATTGTTATTCTGCGCCACCGAAAGCGGCAGAAAAGCCATCCCCATACCAGCCCCAACCAGACTTAGCAGCGCGTGGAGTTGATTCACCTCCTGAACAACTATCGGTAACATCCCATAGCGCGAAAATATGGCGTCCCAGTTGCTGTAGATATATTTTGCTTTCTCTTTGGAAGTAAAAAGAAATTTCTCTTTGATAAGCGCGCGGATATGCACCTCCTCCAGTGAGGCAAGTTCGTGCTCTTTATGCATTGCCACCACGTACGGCTCCTCCAGCAACGTAATGGTACGCATCCATTCCGCCTGGTATAACGGTCGCAATAAGCCGATATCTACGTGATCATTCTGTAAAGCCTCGAATTGCTCGGTGGAAGTCATTTCGTGCAGTACCATTTCGACATCCGGAAAGGCTTTACGAAATTGCATAATCACAGGAGAAAGCAAACTGAAAGGTGCCGCATCGACATAGGCAACAGCAATTTTACCCACCTGTCCCCTGGCGGCGCGACGCGCTGTCTCGGCGGCTTTTGCCATATCCTCAATGACTCTTCGCGCCTCGGGTAAAAAAACATGCCCACATTCAGACAAGCGAACGCTACGTTTGGTGCGTTCAAAAAGTTCCACTCCGAGCTCTTTTTCAAGGCGGGCAATCAGCTGGCTTAACGCCGATTGCGTCACATTCAGCCGCTTTGCTGCGCGGATGAATTGCAACTCCTCAGCCAGCACTACAAACGACATTAAGCTTTTTTGATCCATAACTGTGACCTGGATGTAATAAGAAGATGACAAATTAGCAAATCTAATTTGTAGCTCATTTTTTATTACATATCCTTTTTAATGACAATGATTCCACCAGGGAAAGCTTTTCTTGTCCCGGCTGTAAACACTATAACTATTTGAAAGAGCTGAAATATGAGTAGCAATAATCCAGCGGCACCAAAACGTCCTCACGTCCTGTTCATTACCGTGGATCAGTGGCCCGGACATCTGTTTGGGTTTGCAGGTAATCGTTCTATTGAAACACCGACGATTGATAACCTGGCGCGATCGGGCGTTCATTTTCCTAATGCCTGGTCACCATGCCCGATCTGTATACCGGCACGCCGCACGATCATGACCGGCACTACATCGCGCAAACATGGCGATAGGATCTTCCAGCCAGCACTGCCGATGCCGGATATGCCAACTCTGGCGGGGACCTTTGCCCGGGCCGGTTATCAGACCTCCGCCACCGGGAAATTACACGTTTATCCCACTCGCGATCGTATCGGTTTTGAAGAGGCTTTTATCGCCGAAGAAGGGCGCAGCCATCTTGGCGGTGTAGACGACTACGAAATTTTTCTTGCGGAAAATGGCTGTGCCGGTCAGCAATTTATGCATGGCATGAGCAATAACGAATATAGCTGGCGGACATGGCATCTTGACGAAAAGCTGCATGTGACCAACTGGATCACCCAAACAGCCGCGAAAAATATCCGCCGCCGTGACCCGACGCGTCCCGCGTTCTGGTACGTTTCTTATACTCAGCCTCATCCGCCGATTGTCCCACTGAGCAGCTATTTCGAGCGCTACCGTCTGCGCAACATGGATGCTCCACAACAGAGCGAATGGTCAAGGGCGGCGGATCTGCCTTATGCGCTTGCCATGAATCAACAGCTCAAGCCGCCGCTTCCTCCTGAGCAGTACGACGATATGCGTCGCGCCTTTTATGCGCAATGCACACACATCGACCACCAGATCCGCCTGTTGATAGGTTCGCTGCGGGAAGAAGGCATTCTGGATGACACCATCATTGTCTTTACCAGTGACCACGGGGACATGCTCGGCGACCATGGTATGTACGCCAAACGCTATTTTTACCAGGGTTCGGCGCAGATACCGATGATTGTTGTCGATCGGGGAGGTTCAACACGTATTCAGCCCGGCAGCAGTGACAAGCGTCTGGTGGGGTTGCAGGACATCATGCCAACGTTACTGACGCTATGTGATATCGCTGTACCAGACAGTTGCGATGGCCTGGCCATGATCGGCGAGTGCCAGCGCAGCACATTTTACGGTGAGAGTCTTGAGGGTCCGCTCGCCAGTCGGATGCTGACCGACGGGCAGTTTAAACTTCTCTGGTACCCGGCGGGAAATCACTTCCAGTTGTTTGATTTAGAAAGCGATCCGCGCGAGCAGCACGATCTTTCCCGACAAGACGCATTGCGCGACGTGCTCGACGCGATGAAACAACACCTTCTTCAGGAACTCTACGGCAGCGATCTGGCGTGGATTAATAACGGCGTCCTTACAGGTTGCGAATCACCAGAACTGATCCCCCCTGTTAATCGAGGGCTTTCAGGCCAGCGCGGCATTCACTTTCCACCACTGGCAACCTCGGCCGATCCGGGGCAAGTGGTGGGTTTCGGTTAAAATTATAAAAAGGCACAGACAAATGTCACAAAAAACCTCCGTTACATCTACTGGCACATCGGCGTCTATTCCGCTTAAAGACAGCGAAATGACACAAAAAACGTTTAATAAAATCGCATTACGGTTATTACCATTTCTGGTGCTTTGCTATTTCGCGGCGTTTCTCGATCGGGTGAATGTCGGATTCGCCGCATTAACGATGCGTGAAGATATTGGTCTGTCCGCTACCGCGTTCGGTCTGGGTAGCGGTATATTTTTTATTAGCTATTTTATTTTCGAAGTGCCCAGTAATCTGATGTTGGCCCGCGTGGGTGCCCGACGCTGGATTGCCCGTATTATGATCACCTGGGGGCTTTTATCTGCGTGTACGGCATTTGTCTGGGACGCAAAATCTTTTCTTGCTCTGCGTTTTTTATTAGGCGCTGCTGAAGCAGGTTTTTATCCGGGCATTCTTTATTACTTAACACAATGGTTCCCGAACAAGAGACGTGCGCAGATCGTGGGTTTTTTATTACTGTCAAATCCTCTGGCGACAATTATCGGTGGTCCGGTGTCAGGATTGATTCTTTCTGGCGGTGCACATAGCGGATTAGAAGGATGGCAGTGGTTGTTTATTCTTGAAGCCATCCCGGCAGTCATTCTGGGTGTCATAGTTTTATTACGCCTGCCGGAAAAAGTAGAAGATGTCAGCTGGCTTACACAACAAGAAAAAAAGACTGCACGTAAAGTGCTGGATGAAGATTTCAGCGTACGGCAGCACAAATCAAGCGTGGAAGTTTCTCGTATTTTTTTCCATCCTCTGGTGCTTAGCCTTGCGCTAATTTTCCTTGGGATCTCCATGACCAATGCGACAGTTAACTTCTGGCTCCCACAGTTAATTAAAAGCGCTGGCTTTTCATTTATTGCTACTGGCTTTCTGTCAGTCATTCCTTATGTAGCGGCCGTGATCGCTCTGCTGTGGTGGGGTAAACGCTCAGATCGCAAAAATGAGCGGGTATTTCATATAGTCGTTCCTCTGGTCCTGGCGATCGCAGGGATAGCAATCACTGCGTTCAGCAAAGGAGCATTACTGAATATCGTCGGATTAACAATGGCATCAGCAGGCTTATTCGCTGTTTTACCCGTTTTCTGGACACTACCGCCTCTCTTTATGGTTGGACCCGCTGCTGCCGGTGGGATTGCCGTAATCAATTCGATCGGTAACCTGGGGGGATTTTTTGGCCCGACGGCCATGGGATACGTAAAAGATCTAACCGGCGATTTTGGTCAGGGATTACTGGTTAACGTGCTGATGCTCTCCATCAGCCTAATAACCATGCTTTTGTTTGCCTCACAAACTGGTCTGAGAAACAGAATAATCACGGACAAAAATGCTATAACCAAAAATAACTAACAGATGTTCTGAATTTCGATATCAGACACGGTAGTAAGGATCACTGCCGTGTCTGATACATACCTACTTCACCCGCAAGGTATTTATTAACAGCTATCAGAAGACTTCCCGGGGAAAGAGGAAACAAGATAAATATAAATAATTTTAGGAGCAGCAAAATATGTTCACCGGAATAAAATCCATGGCATGGAAAGACACGGGTAAAACGCCAGACTATCGTTTCACTCTTGCAAATGAACGTACATTTCTGGCCTGGATTCGTACTGCACTGGCCTTTATGGCTGCCGCCATTGGACTTGACCAGCTAACACCTGCCATTGCTCCGTTTGGATTCCGTGCGGTACTGGTCGAAGGTTTGAGTATTGTTTCGGCGATTCTGGCCTGCTATGCCTGGCGGCGATGGAAAACCAATGAGTATGCAATGCGGCACGATGCAGAACTGGCATATCCTCGACTTTTGGTGTGGTTGAGTGCGAGCCTCGCTGTCTCTGCATTGGTAACAACAACGGTACTCATTTTATTATGAGTTACATGTCTCGTCCGCGGGATCCGGGTCTGCAGTTGGAGCGTACAGCGCTCGCCTGGCAACGAACCGTTTTTTCATCGCTGATACTTTCATTGATGGCATGCCGATCCGGGGTTCTGCACCACAGTTTATTTTCAGTCTGTCTTGGTGCAACTGCTTCTGTATTGACAGTTATTCTACTTTTAACCGGCTGGTTTCATTGTCATCGCGCCCGCCTGGATGTTGAACTCATCACGCCTGTAACGGCCCTGACCCGACTCTTTTTGGCCATTGCACTTTGTATGGTGTCACTTTCCGTAAGCGCATCAATCCTGACTAATCTGCTTAAATAGAGTAGGACAATTATAACCAAACGGATTGACCTGCCGTCAGTATTAGATACAACCGTCAGTTAGTAATGTCGGTTTGTTTACCTTCAATATTTCCGTTTCGCCAGCATGCTGCAGTCGGTTTCAACTTTAATGGCGCCATGTACAGCCATGTAGGTGCCAGGGTACTGTCTAAGTGCTGCTGAAGATATTTGAGCAGGAGAAATATGTGCTGATACAGTTGGGATTGTTAGTGCATTAACTGGATACTGGGGAAGTCCAGCCGCCAGAAACTACTGGCTTCAAAAGATTCCTGGCAGAGCTCATGGAGAACATTACGGACGACGAGAAGGTGCCGGCAACAGCATCCACACTGTTTGATAACTGTGAATGACTTATCAAAGGGGATCTGAACATCATGAGTAAAGGCGCATCGCCTGCTGTTGCCACTCCGGAGAGTGCACTTCCACTGGTCAGTTTCCGGGAAGCGTTTTTATTCTGGCTGAAGCTGGGGTTTATCAGTTTTGGCGGCCCGGCAGGACAAATATCAATAATGCATCAGGAACTGGTGGAAAACCGGCGCTGGATCTCAGAGCAACGCTTTCTGCATGCGCTGAATTATTGCATGGTCTTACCCGGACCTGAAGCGCAGCAACTGGCAACGTATATCGGCTGGCTGATGCACCGTACCCGGGGCGGGATCGTGGCTGGCGCATTATTTGTTCTGCCTTCATTGCTGGTGTTAATCGCCCTTTCATGGACTTATATCGCCTGGGGTCATCTCCCGATAGTCACGGGATTGTTCTACGGTATCAAACCCGCAATCACCGCCATTGTCGCTCAGGCTGCACATCGTATCGGCTCCAGAGCGTTAGGCAACAATACGCAATGGGCAATCGCCGCTGCCGCGTTTGTGGCGATCTTCGCATTGAATGTTCCATTCCCGATTATTGTTTTATCAGCCGCATTAATTGGTTTTATTGGAGGACGCTTATCTCCTGAGAGATTCAGAGGCGGTGTCGCCCATGTCGGAAACGACAAATCTTATGGTCCGGCCGTGATTGATGATCATACTCCGGCACCTGATCACGCTGTTTTCAGTTGGTCACGATTATTGTGGATCGCCATTATTGGCGCGTTGTTATGGGCAATTCCGATGGGAACACTTTACTTCGTTCTGGGCTGGACTCACCCCATTACACAAATGAGCTGGTTTTTTACCAAAGCGGCGTTGCTCACTTTTGGCGGGGCTTATGCAGTACTACCCTATATTTATCAGGGGGCGGTCGTTAACTATCAGTGGTTAACGCCGCCTCAAATGATTGATGGTCTGGCGCTGGGAGAAACCACACCCGGTCCTCTAATTATGGTTGTTGCTTTCGTTGGCTTTGTCGGCGGTTATGTAAACGCTGCATTTGGGCCGGATCATCTTTTTCTGGGCGGCGCCCTTGCTGCGATAATGGTGACTTGGTTTACCTTCCTGCCATCATTCCTGTTTATTTTTGCCGGTGGTCCTTTTATTGAAACCACGCACAACGATATCACATTCACCGCCCCGCTCACGGCGATAACCGCCGCGGTGGTCGGTGTCATCCTCAATCTGGCACTGTTTTTCGGTTATCACGTACTCTGGCCGGAAGGATTTGCCCATCGGGTTGACTGGATTGCTTTGATGATTACGCTGGCTGCGGCAATTGCCCTGTTTCGCTTTAAAGCAAAAGTAACGCATGTCATTGCCGGTTGCGCGATCGCAGGGTTACTTTTTCATCTGCTACTACTTTAATAATGCGATTGACGGCATCCCACCTTCACTGCTGCCTGCGACAAGGGAGGTGGTCGATTTTATCCAACATGAGTTGGGAAAATGGAATGCCGGTCGATGAAGATAAAAGCAGATCAATACATTTATAAATGTGGGTTACTGCATATAGGGGTTGCGCGAGGCAGCTTTAAAAAGGCCGGTTCTCACTATCTTTAAAGCCGACGATAACGAAGTAAAACTATTTACTTTTTTAATGATTACAGTACAAGTTCTTTCGCATAGTCTAACAGAGCACGTTTATGTTCTTCTGTCGCAGAAGCATATAATAAGGTTAACTCCGCAAGGCCATCATCTTCTGCATAGAAATATGCCAGTGGCATTCTCAGCGCCTCTGCCAGCTTTTGCACAATTTCTGTGCCTGGTCCGTGCACACCTTTTTCATATCTGTTGATGCGTGTACTGGCGACAAATTCATCGATGCCCGCAGCAATACCCAAGCTCTTTTGGGAAAACCCTCTTGCCAGTCGCGCCTGCTTCAGGCGTCGGCAAAAAATGTCGTTGTAATGATTAGGAGTATTCATAACTACGATAATCGTAGTTTTCACTTGCTGCTGATACTACGAATAACGTAGTATCACGCTGACAGGTAACGGGCAGCATGAACGTTAATCATCTTTTTCTGATAACACACTTAACATCTGCCGTGATGCTTCCAGCAATTGATGTTGGGACTCGGGAGGAAGAGCTGCAAAATTGAGGATCAGTTCTGCCAGATTCTCATCTGCGGCAAACAGCCATGGTAAGGGGACTTTAAGCACGTTGGCTATTCGCGCGGCAGTCTCCATATCAGGCTCATAAACGCCCTTCTCATAGCGGTTAAAACGGGTGCTCGCACCATCAGGATTGACATCAGCAGCGATCCCTACGGCAGCCTGAGAAATCCCTAAGCGCTGCCGCGCTTCTTTTAAGCGGCGAATGAAAACATCGCGTTGTCTGTATTTTTTTTCCATAACTACGAGATTCGTAGTTTTTTAATTACTTGGATACTACGAAAAACGTAGTGTAAGGATACACAGGATGAATAAAATAACTGCACAAGACTGGCATCCCGCCGACATTATCGCCGCTTTGCATAAACGTGGCACCAGCCTGGCGAAGCTTTCACGCGAAGCGGGTCTCGCCTCCTCGACACTGGCGAATGCTCTGACTCGCCCCTGGCCAAAAGGCGAGTGGCTGATAGCCAGGGCGCTGGACGTTCCTCCATCCACAATCTGGCCTGCACGCTACCTCACTGCCGGAGATAAACGTAAGCCACGAAAACCTCTGGTCGGTTTCACGATCAACCCTGCGGAAAAAAAGTAGATACATGAATCACCTGTACAGCAGAGGATACGATGGAAGGAATTTTGAGCCATGGCCGCAATCCTTTTGCTGAATTCCTACGGGGCGTGAAAGACCCGATAGCAAAAGCCATGATAGCAACCCGCCTGGCCAGAATGGCTACAAATAATTATGGCGATTGCAAACCATGCAGGGATGGCGTGTCAGAATTAAGGATTGATCAGGGGCCGGGATATCGCGTGTATTTCAGTGCTGTAACTGACCCCAAAGATGGTGAAGTTAGTTTGATTCTCCTGGGCGGAGATAAAAGAAAGCAGGATGCAGATATAACTAAAGCCGTTGAGTATCTCAACGACTACAAGAGCAGGAAATGAGAGGTAAATATTATGGCTAAATCAACATTCCATGATGATGTAATGGTTCAACTCATTAAGGAAGATCCGGATTTCGCGCCTGTCTACCTTCATCAGGCGTTCATTGAAATCGATGAAGACGGTGGATATGAAGCGTTCGTGCTCGCATTACACCACGTTATTGAGGCAAAAGGGGGAATGACAGCGGTAGCTAAACGCGCCGGTATATCTCGCGAATCGCTTTATAAATCACTTTCTCCGAAGGGCAACCCGTCATTTCGCCGCGTAGCCGCTGTTGCGTCTGCAACTGGTTACCCGATCTCCCGTATTGCAACAGCGAAAATGCCTGTTCCCGCTTAACTGCCCGGAAATACAAACAAATCCGCCTCGGCGGGTTTGTTGTTTCCCTGATCAACCTTTTTACTAATGGTTGCCCCGAATACACTCACTCTTGATATCTACTATTATCCTGAAAACGATAATCAGCGACAACGAGATAAGGCCACTGGCGTCGTAATGTCCACACAGCATGCCTCCGGTTGAGTGACCCCGTCACAAAAACCAGCAAGGTTGCGTTTGCCAGCAATGAAAGGGGTTTGCTTCGAAAGATTGTGGAGTCAGGTAGTATTGCGCCAGTATCGTACCCCGTTTAGTTGCAGGCGTATGGATCCGGTAGCTTCCTAACCCCGGGTTCAGTAAAGAAAGATCCTCATCCTCACGCATCCCCTCCCCTTTCTCCTGAGAAGATCGTCGCAGCAAGTCGCGATTACTTTGCCAAAAACAGCTCTGCTCTTAATGCAGGCCAGTGAGCTATATAACCTAACGATGGACAGCTCATTCCGGCATAAATACAGACGCCTCGCCTGTATCAGAATGATTACTCACGTATTTCCTGCATTTATCAAACAGTGAGAAGTATAAGCTGTAGTGAGCAAATGCTTACTGCAGCTTATATCATAAGCTATAGCGAGTGAGGATATCTTCCGGTGGCGAAACATAAGCTATAGCAAGCACATAAGCTATGGCGAGTAATTCACTTGTTATAGCTTATATGGCTCTCTCTCATACCGTTTATTTAAAATAAAAGATGCCGCACCAACTGGCATTAATGGTAAGCAAGCGCTTACAAACATAAAAAGATAAGCTATAGCGAGCAGCTCCATTTGTGGGATATTGATACATAAGCTGTAGTGAGGATCATCGCGTAATAATGAGGGAAACATAAACTATAGCGAGTAAATAGCAGTGATAAGCGACTGTCCGGAGAACATGGTTAGCGAAAGTGCTCGCCAGGGAATATGTATAAGCTGTAGTGAGCACTGAACTTGTCAGTACTCACTGGCGGTGATAATTGAATGGGAGGTACTCGCTATAGCTTATTGGGCTACTTATTACGGAAGAGTTTTTCCAGGTCGTCCATGGTGATGCCAAGCTTTTCAAGGAGCTGGAGTTTTTCGCTGAGCTCGGGATCAGGCGTATTTGCCGGGCTGCCTGGCAGCTTAGGATTCTCTTCGCTGGCGTCTTTGGGGGCTTTCAGCTTGGGTCGGCGGTAATGTACGTTAAACAGTACGCTACGGCCGCGTTGCATCTCGGTGTAATCAAGGTAACCAATCTCTTTGAGCTGCTCCATAGCGCGGCGAACGGTCTGGTTTTGCGAGAACACCGGTGATTTCAGGCTCAGTCTTGCTCTTAAGCGTGCCAGCGATATGGGTGCCGGATCCTTTGGCAGACTCTCGATAAAGGTATAGAGCGCCTGAGCCGATTCGCGGCGCTTCAGCGCATTGATCGCTTTAAGCTGAAGAAGTACTTTTTTATCGAATTCATAGAGTTCGAATAAACGCGGATCCGCCTGCAGAACCACAATATCCCGCTCGGTGTCATAAAATGCGGACTGTACCAGATGCGTTATATACTCTTTGGTGTGCTTTTCAGTCGTGCGGGAGAATGATATTACTGTACCTGCAATACGCTTCAGAGAGGGGCTGATACGCTCCCTGAGCTTGCGTGAGGACTGACTGGATGGGATGCCGCAGAGTTTGGCGAATTCAACGAAGGATAGCTGAACCTTATCGCCAATCACTTTATGTTTGGCAAAGGAGTGGATAATACCGACCCAGGTTTTAAAGTCATTATCCATATCCAGCCTGGGGCCAGTGATCTCGACTTTATCAAAACCCTCCGCTTTGGCCAGTGACAAACGTGTCAGCTCTTCGGTCGCATCCGTTTTTGATAATGTATTTTTTTTGCTATTTTTCAGAGACTTGAGCGTTGGAACGAAAACACCAAGTCGCATTAGTGCAACTGGCTGGACCGTATTATTAGCATTTGGAGTGAGAGTAATAAGTTCACCTGTAGACTTATCCACTTCTTCAAATAGCGTTTTGAGATCTTTGTTTTCGTTTTCCAAGACGAGCTCCGGATCTGTGGATCGTTGAGCGACGAAATCATCCTGATGTTTACAAACACATCGTAGCTCAATGAAAAATCGCGTGGTTTTTACGCACAAGTTATACAGCCATTTACGGCTGCGATCTGACTATAGCTTATATTGTTTACTGGCTACAGCATAGAGTTATCTCCTTGTAGTTTATATGATGCTTGTCACAGCTTATCTTTACCTCTCTATAGCTTATGACAACACCCTCTCAGGCCAGTGCTGGCGCGGCTCTCAGCGATCGGGGATCTATTTGGATCTAATAGTGGATCTACTTTGGATCATTATTATTTGGATCTACTCAGTGGATAAGTGGATAACCCAACAGAATTCCAGATTTTTTCAGGCATTCCATCATCTCAGTCCAACGGGAAAACAGAGGATCTGCAACCCGATCGACTTGTGCTCAGGATCAGATTATCTGCACTCTGCCAGCGGCACTGACTTTTATAACCCGCTGCTAATTCAGGAGCCCGATCAACAATACCCTTACCCTGCAAAACCCGGTTCTGTTTGACATGTTGCGGGTCGCTCTGCAAGGCCTCCTCTCTTCTTTCAAACCTCATGGTTTATCTCGGGTCAATTTACAATCCTCTCTCACCAGTCCAACGAGAGCAAAAATGCGAGCTCAACGCTATAATTTCACATTAGATGTTTACTTTGTTTCTTGTGTGTAGCATTCTTGATTAAATTCATTAATCCTGCATAAAGGGAACTTTTGATGGACAGCTCCTCACAGCTACTGAAAGTTGCTCAGCGTTCTGAAAAAATGCTTATTGGTCTGACAGATCAGATTCGGGCTCAGAAGGAAGAACTGCAAGAAAACGTTTACTATCAGGTATATGCGAAAGCAGCATTGGCTAAACTACCAAAGCTTACCCGCGCAAACGTGGATTACGCAGTAAATGAAATGGAAGAAAACGGCTACGTTTTTGATAAGCGACCCGCCGGAACATCGTCTAAATACGCAATGTCGATTCAGAACATCATCGATATCTACCATCATCGGGGCGTCCCGAAATATCGGGACAGGCATCAGGAAGCGTTTACAGTCTTTGTAGGGAATTTAAAAGGCGGGGTTTCGAAAACCGTATCCACCGTTTCTCTGGCGCATGCCCTGCGTACACATCCTCATTTGCTCTTTGAGGATCTGCGGATCCTTGTTATTGATTTGGATCCCCAGTCATCTGCAACGATGTTTTTAAACCATACGCAGGCTGTTGGTATCGTCGAAACTACCGCAGCACAGGCGATGCTGCAGAATGTCACGCGCGAAGAACTGCTCAACGAGTTTATCGTACCTTCTATCGTCCCGGGTGTGGATGTTCTCCCTGCTTCCATCGATGATGCGTTTATTGCATCAGCATGGTCAGAACTTTGTGCTCAGCACCTACCCGGTCAGAATGAGCACGCTGTCCTGAAAGAAAATCTGATAGCGAAGCTCAGGAACGATTACGATTTCATTTTTATCGACAGTGGTCCCCATCTTGATGCGTTTTTGAAAAATGCGATTGCCGCAGCGGATTTACTTCTGACCCCGGTGCCACCGGCACAGGTCGACTTTCACTCGACATTAAAGTATCTGACCCGTCTGCCTGAGCTGGTGGGCATCATTACCGAATCAGGTTATTCATGTCACCTGGTTGGCAATATTGGTTTTATGTCCAAGCTTTCTAATAAACCAGACCATAAGCTGTGCCACAGCCTTGCGAAAGAAATTTTTGGCGGGGACATGCTGGATGTTGCCCTGCCCCGGCTGGACGGTTTTGAAAGGTGTGGCGAGTCTTTTGATACTGTCATCTCCGCTAATCCATCGACGTATATTGGCAGCAGCGAAGCGCTGAGAAATGCCCGAGTGGCCGCAGAAGATTTTGCAAAAGCTGTATTTGATCGTATTGAATTTATCCGAGCAAACTGAGGGACTTATGAGCACGAAAAGAGCAACTATTGGTAGGACCTTTAACCCATCCGCCCTCACTAATACCTCATCAGACAGCGCGCTTGAGCAAATCTTTACCCTTTCAACCGGACGGAAAGCCGTCTTCACTTTGCAAACCATTCCTGCAAATGAAGTGGAAGGTAAGACATACGTATTGCAGGAAACGAATGGCCGCGATCAATCGGGTCTGACCCCTGAATCACTGAAGGACATTACATCCACCCTTCGATTGCAGCAGTTCTTCCCCTGTATTGGTATTCAGCGTGAAGAAGGTATTGAGATCATCGATGGTTCGAGACGTCGTGCGTCCGCTATCCTGTGCCACACTTCGTTAAATATTATGGTAACCAAGTCTCTGATTTCTGCCGATGAAGCGCGGAAACTGGCTAAAGATATCCAGACCGCCAAAGAGCACAATATCCGTGAGATTGGGTTACGTCTTTTAGCACTCAAAAACACGGGCATGAGCCAGAAAGAGATTGCCCGGCTTGAAGGGCTGTCGGAAGCAAAAGTTACGCGTGCTATCCAGGCTGCATCTGTATCAGCTCCGTTAGTTTCAGTTTTCCCGGTTCAGTCGGAATTAGGATTCGCGGATTACAAGACGTTAGGTACGCTGGAAGAAATGCTCAACGCTAAAGATCTTTCTGTTGAGGATTTACTCGAAACCACTGCTCCGGAAGTCAATATCATCCTGGCAGATGACTCACTTGCTGAAGACGAAGTCAAAAACAGAATTATCAAAATCCTGACACGTGAAACAGCGGCTATGGCTTCTCTTAAGGGCAAAGACAAAGCGGTTGTGACGAATCTGTGGTCTTTCCCGGACAAAGATCGGTTTGCAAGAAAGCGCAGTAAAGGGCGCATGTTTGTATACGAATTTAATCGGTTACCGAAAGAACTACAGGACGAGATTGACGAAGCTGTAGCAAATGTTCTTCAAAAACATCTCTCTCCTGATGCGTGAATAATGTTTTTTCGCCAGTGAGATTTCACATTTAACATTATGATTTATAAAATGTTTCTATGTAAATTTCACTCTGAAATCGCCACGCTTTCATGATGTATTTCCTCTGCCGCGCCCGGATTTTCCGGGCTTGCCAAACCCGTCAAACCCGGACAGATAAATCCTGTCCAGCTTTGCCGGGTTGCCAGTTTAAACCCTCGAAAATGGCAAAATGCCAGCCTGCGATCTTCTGCTGTTGTAATAAAACAAAAATGTCCATGTGAATCTCCTACATAACCAACTCAATTCCCTTTCATAACTTATGCAACTTGTAGTTCGTGTTCCTTCAGAAAGATTTTTATGCATAGAGTCTTAATAGCGGAGCAAGATATGATTGGTAAAGAGATGTCTGTGTAGGGCTGGCACGCAATCACGGAAATCGACCATGACACGCGGGTAACTAAAAGTTTGACAAGTGTGGTGAATAAAAACACAGTGGAAAGAAGCTGATTCTTCAAGAAAGAAGCGTTCAGGAAGGTCAAAACCGGAGATTAAAAGCAATATCAGCGGATATCTGCCTGAAATTTTTGCACTGAAAGATGCCATCAGGATATCTGTAAAAGGACAACGTTTGGATTGCCGGCTGTCTGAGAGGGACAACTTCAACAGCTAAACATCCATACTGCAACCCACTTGCCATTCAGCGACGGTAAAAATTATCTGTCAGATACCGGTAAGATGAGAAGATGTTCCAGTCACATCATGCACTCTGCGATATGGCTTAATGAAACTGTTCCGGGTATTACGCACGTAGAGTCATATTTTATTTCATAAACATGCTTATCGGATTGTCTGCTGCCTCTAGTTTTTGCAACAAGGAAAGCGATTTGTGCCAGCGCGCAATTTGACACTACGGACGCCGCAAAAACGATTGATCGCAGATCGTCTGCTAATTTTTCGTTATGCGTAATTCTGAAGCAGATTCTTTCGCCACTTCAAATAAAAGAATGATTGTTCCCGGGAAGTACTGATGTCAGAAATTGGCGTGAATATTCCGGCGAGACGGCATCCTTGCACTGTTACAAAATTTGATATCCCTGTCGTGATAGCGGAGGTTTTTGCCTGGAAAGTCGGGGCGGAACGGTCATAAATAATGTTATGACCGGACTTGCCTTACGGGGGATGGCGTTTTATCTGTGAAGGACGTGGAATGCAGCGTGTGAAAAGACATGGTACTATCAGAGAGAATAAAACAACTGAGCGCCATGAAATTATGAATACACCTGTCCCGGCCGGAAACCGGCTGGTGGGGAAAGTTAGTCATTATAAAAAATGCCGTTAATTATAAACGGCTATGGTTACCCCCTTCCCTTTTTTATCTCATCCGATGCGCGCAAGGGGAAGGTCTTTCCAGCGACTTGTGTAAGCCGGACTGAGCATCTCGCGCTTCATTTTCCAGTCAGGTGCAACACCCCGGCCAGCAAACCACATATGGGCGAGCCCGGACTGAGTGATCCCGTCAAGCACTTTCATTAATTCCTGGCTACGGGGTTGTGGTGGTTGTTCATCGAAAAGATTGAGTTGTGCGATACCAGACAGGCTGAAATCGTTGAGCATTACTCCAGCCTTGGCATAGCGGTGATCATTACGCCAGATGCGCTCAAGGGCACGTAACGCGGCGGCTATAACATCACGCGTATCCTGGCTGGGGGTCAAAAGCTTCTCGCTTGCCACGTTAGCATAATACGGTCCAGTTCTGGAGAACGGTGACGTTTTAATAAAAACGGAAATGTGGCTGCAGAATTGCCGTTCAATACGGAGCTTTTCAGCCGCCCGTTCAGCGTACTGGCAGATGGCTTGCCGCATGTCTTCAAAGGTCGTGATCCGCTCACCAAAACTCCGGGAACACACGATTTGTTGTTTAGCAGATGGTACGTCTTCAAAAGAGATACAACTTTCTCCATTCAATTCTCTGACTGTGCGCTCCAGAACAACATTAAAATTTTTACGAATAAAAGCTGTATTTACGAGTGTAAGCTGTAACGCTGTGGTTATCCTCAACGCATTGAGCTTATGGGCGGTACGATTACCCACCCCCCATACCTCCTGGACAGGCTGGAGCGACAGTAACTTCGAGGTGCGGGTTTTATTGTCCGGTGTCAGTGCCAGCACGCCCCGGAAGGCTGGCCACTCTTTAGATGCCCACTGGGCTGATTTGGCCAGCGTTTTTGTTGGCCCCATTCCGACACCAATTGAGAGTCGGGTGCAGGCATAAACATGCTCACACAGCCGGGTGCCGAATGTTTCAAAATCAATGAGGGTATCTACGCCATGAAGATCAAGAAACATTTCGTCTATCGAATATGGCTCAACGCGAGGTGCCAGTTCTTCAAGGCAAGACATGACGCGGGTACTCAGACTCGCATATAGTGCATAGTTACTTGAGAATACATACAGTTTTTCGGCATAGGGTTGCTCCCGAATTTTAAACCAGGGAGCGCCCATCTTTACGCCTAACCGTTTTGCCTGTTGAGAGCGGGCGATACAACAGCCGTCATTGTTGCTAAGTACAATAACAGGCTTATCGCGCAGATCAGGGCGGAACACTTTTTCGCAGGATGCATAGAAGGAGTTAACATCCGCTAGTCCAAACATTTCAGAAGCTCTCGTGTACGGTGAATGATATGTGTAACAACACCGAAAATGTTCAGTTCATCCGGGTCGGGGTAGATGGGAGGAAAAGCCGGGTTCATAGGAAGTAATGCTATGCGCTGTCCAAGCTGAAGTCGCTTGACGGTAAATTCTGCACCAACACTTGCAACGACGATATCACCGGAAACCGGTTTTTCGGCGCTGTCGACAACCAGCAAATCGCCATCAAATAAAAATCCGTCCTGCATACTGTCACCATGGGCACGAAGGTAGTATGTCGCGCTGCGACGTTTGATGCGGTATTCATTCAGATCAAGCTCTTTTTCGACATAGTCTTGTGCTGGTGAGGGAAAGCCACAGGAAACTTTTTCGAGGAAAAGTGGCAAATTTATCGGCCTGTTGCCTTCTGCGGGTGTCAGCATTATCAGTTTCATAACACCAGACCTTATTCTTATACTGTTTATACGTACAGTATTATTAATTTGTTTGTTGAATGCTTTCAAGCGAGGCGAGAGGGCTTTCTTTTAATGGCCTGAAAAATTTATAAAAATAAATTTCGCCAAAAAGCATTTAGTGTAGCTGTAGTGCCTGTTTAGTGAGAGCAGGGGACAGAAACGGTAAAAAATGCCCCGGGCGAGCACTGAAATACTGCTACTGCGTAGCAGGCATATGCAGAGATATCGGTATCAATTGTGTTTCAGATGAAAAGAGCAAGAGGAAAGGCTTAAAACTACACATATCCCGCAAGTTCGCGGAAACGACGGGAAGGGGAGGGCGGATAAGAATCGACGAATCGGTCAGTTATAACAATATGCGTTTGTGTCCTGCAGGAGCAAAGCCCCGGAGAAGTGAGGCCAGCCACAGACGAGAAGCCCGGGCTGGTAAGGCATTACTCACATCGTGATGTATCTTGTTACGGGAGGCTGGCCAAAGAAAGCATCCAGCTTTGGCTCGTTGTTCTCTTCATCCTTAGATCTTCATTTTAAAAAAGTAATTTTGTTCAATCACCTGCCAGGTCGTTTCTCTGATAATGTTTTCCGCAAGGGGGAAGCACCATGTCCAGGAACCCGCAATCCCGTACGATTCAAACTTTACCTGGCGATCGGGAAGCGTTGTACAACTTGGTCTGGCGGGAATCAGCCGAACGTATCGCTTCTCTCTGTAATATCAGCATTGAAGGGATAGCCAGAAGGTGCGCTGAATTACAGATCCCCAGACCACTGTCGGGTTACTGGAAAGCACTGGAGAAAGGAACCGCGCCTGCTATCCCGCCTTTACCTGCTCTGAAGCAGGGGAGGGGGGTAAAGGATGGACAAAAAGACACCCCATCAGTAAGACCTCCGGCAACGGTGTTCGCAAAAAAAGTGTCTGGGGCAACGAAGCAATTGGTTCTTGGTTCCGGGAACGTTTACGGCCTGATCCATGATCTCACTACATACCTTCCGGTGTCGACTGTTACCAGAGACGGTTACTATAAGCCTGCGAAAAAGAAGCTACTGGATGTTCATGTTTCCGCTACAGGCTTTGAAAGCGCCATAAAATTTCTGCGCCAGTTCTTTGATGCCCTTGCAAAGCACGGCTATCGAGTAAGGCTGGCTGACAGAAGCGAAGATTTTCATCGTGCGGAAATAGACATCCGGGAGGATCCTCAGGAGGCTGGCATTCACTGGGTAAATTTATGGCGACCTTTCAGCGCGAGTATTATCTGTACTGGTGATATGCATTTTGCTTTCACTCTTGCCGAAATGACAGAGTACGTTCCGGCGAAGTTGGTTAAAGACCGCTACGTTCGTGATGAAAAAATGGTGAGATGGAGTAGGGGGAAAAACGCGAATCTGTTTCTCAATGCCTCAAAACACACCCTTCCATCAGGCCGATTTCTTTTGCAACTCTATTCTCCGTATCCGGACGCACAATGGGAAAGACAGTTCCGGCAAACTAAACAGTTTGGACTAATAAGCCAGATCTCAGCGATGATTTTGACGATGCAGGAGGCTGTTCCGCTGATTTCAAAGCAGTTAGAGGAAGCCCGGATCAATGCTGAGAAATGGCGGATTCAACGGCAACAGGAACGCGTCATTTCTCTGGAAAAGGAACGGATACGTCGGGAAGAGGAGGCGTATAGCGCTAGCCGTACCGAACTGAAATCGATTATGGCTCAGTGGACAGAAGACAAACGGCTGGAGCAATTTTTCCGTGAAGCAGAGCAGGATGCGGCAAGCCTTGATGAACAGCAGAAGAGCCTGGTCATGGAGCGCCTTCAACTTGCCCGGCAGTTCGTATCCGGGGATACGGCGGTTCAGCGATTACTAAAATGGAAAACGCCACAGGAACTGTTGGGAAAGAAATAACCGTTTTTCTACTTCCTGCTGAATGAGTATCTTGTTGTTAAATATCTGCTACTCACATTAGGCCAGAAGCCAACCGCGGACATGCCTGCTCCGGGATAAAAGCAGTCGATTAAAGTGCGCGCGGTATAGCTTCAGGGGTGTCATTGATATCCAGGATGAGGCCAAACTATAGCAGTACTGCTTGATTTTATAGCAAAACAAAATCAACTGCCCGGCAGCTCATCGGATAAAAACACATCCACAGCCAGCACATCAAAAGCAATATTTTCTGATAAAAACTGAATGCTGAAATGCCTGAACTGCGGTGATTCCTGACTCGATGCGAGACGCCATGTTTTCAGGTTATCGCTCAGCCACTCTGAATCCATAAACTCCGTCAACTTACCCAGCCCGAACTCACCTTGAGCGCCATCAAACTCAAACATAGCGCCCCCCGGAAACGGTTCCCGGATGAAACAACGCGCATTGTTGAACGTAATCTCCCGCCTTAAAGGCAGTACAACCTCTTCGTTATTTACGAAAATCTCTTTTTCATAATTAATATCAAGTATTACATCCAGTCCAACAGAGCGGAACGATACCCTTGACTCACCATATCCAGGTAGCCACTCGTATGGATCCAGTATTAATTTTGGGTGACCTTTCTTCATGAAAACGCCTGTGTGTATTGCTCTGCACCTGTCGGAGGCACTTTGTTAATGTTTCACTGTATCTGCTGTCAGGTCAGTTAAATAGTGTTCACTTGTAATACAGCAATATCCCAGGAAAACCCGGGGCAGCTCTGAGCGAGTAGAGAACCCAGGGAGCTCCTTTCAGGAGGGGCTGAGTAACACTTCATTTGCGCTCAGCGCTTTATCAAACCGCACCGCCGGATAAGGTGAGTTTAATACAATGGTTTAGTCTAATAATCACGACTATACCTACCCGGATGAATTAACCATGACAGTAAAGACACCACAGGCAGTAGCGGAAACTTTTTTTCATCGTATCGCCACAGCAGAAGATGTAAATGAGATAGCGACGCTGGTAAGTGAAAGCGTCGACTGGCTGGTCGCTGGAAACACGCAGTTAGTTCCCTGGATTGGCCGGAAACATGGCAGAAAAGGTGTAGCAGAATTCTATTCACAAATCCGCTCACACCTCTCGTCAGAACATTTTGAAATCAAAGATATACTCATCAAAGATAGGCGTCTGGTTGCTATTGGTGAGCTTGCATCACGCGTAAAAAAAACACAGAAGCTGATTGAAACCGAATTTGTACTCGACATGTTTATCGACAATGGTCTAATTACACGTTTTCGCATGTTTGAGGATAGCCACGCCGTTTCCGAGGCATGTCGTTAATGCTGATGCGCTTGATCCCTTAACGTCCCCCTTCGATTAAGGATAGCGTTGCATCGACCCGTTGAACTCACAGCACGAAAGAGTCGATCAGGGGGCAGACATGTCTGCTCTGAGCGAGGAGCGGAAGTTCGCAATTACTCTTGCAACGATAGAGGCATTACTAACAAAGCCGTATGTCTATAAACGGTGAGCAAGTCAGCGTATGCAAATGGAGTCTCAGGAACGGTGCGTGCAGTATTCGGGCAGAGTCTGCGACCTGAAAATGTTTGGGAAAGAGCTCCGTTGTCTGCGTTAATGAAAAATCCTAATGTAGAAGAAATTATTACTATTGCTCCTGTAAGAATGGGCGAGAAAGTTATTTACGTGAGGGGGAAACTATGATTTTTGAAGTCACTCGGGGTCATATCCAAGTAAAAATTGGAGATAGAACGGTGACCGTTCAAGGTGAGATGTTCTTTCCCGGTAACGATAAAATTGGCTTTGTGTTGTACAAGGGGGCTCTGAGGTTTTGGGATGCGCCTAACCAAAGCCAGGTTATGACTGGCGATGATATCGATATGGTTATTGCTGATATTCAGGCCGATTTTTCCAAGGGAGGGCATACCTTAGAAATTGAACATTAGTATGAGCAAAAGGTTCTGTAGGGGCGGTTGACACAGGGCTACTGGTTGCGAGAACAACTGCACAATCTGGCCTCGATGCGCAGCTTTGTGCAGAAGTGCTGGTAAACCCGCCTGCTTTCGTCATTTCGTCATTTCGGCGTCGGCCAAGGATATTCAGTCAATCCGCGATGAGACTGTTACCACTCATACTGAATGCGAGAGATTTAACCGGCAGCTATGAGCGAAGAAAGGACATTCCAGACATAG
>NZ_SJOP01000037.1 GCF_004331415.1 Kosakonia quasisacchari | reverse complement strand
TTACCGCGAGCAGGGCCTGTCCCTGCGTCTCAAACGTCCCCATCGCAATAAATCGGCACAGCGGCGACAGCCACAGCCTCAGGGGCTGTATCCGAACCATGTCTGGGGCATGGATTTTGTCTCCGATGCGCTGTTTGACGGCCGCCGGCTGCGTCTGCTGACGGTTATCGATTTGTTCACACGCGAATGTCTGGGGATCTGCGTGGGCCAGAATCTGCGCTCAACGGAGGTCGCAGAGATGCTGAACACCATTGCGCTCAGACGTCCCTTACCACAGTTGCTGAAAACCGATAACGGCTCTGAATTTGCAGGGAAAATGCTGGACAAGTGGGTGTATGAACGGGGGATCCGTATAGACTTTTCCCGGCCGGGAACACCGACGGACAATGCCACGGTGGAGTCGTTCAACGGCAGGCTGCGCCAGGAGTGCCTGAACGAGAACTGGTTCATGTCCCTGGAGGATGCACGGTGCAAAATCGAGGCCTGGCGCATACACTATAATCAGAGACGTCCCCATTCTGCACTGGGCTGGATGACGCCATCCGAATTCGCTGAGAAGTCTGCCGGTTGGCAGAATATGCAGCCAACATGAAGCCGGTTATTCCTGATTACGACTGGATCATATTCGGGGTCAGGGTCACCCTCTTAATTGCTAGCATTCCCCAGCACCACAATTTGTGACGGGTCATCATTTTTATAGCGGATTGTTACTCGCTGCCCCGGTTTAAATTCATCGGCATCGAATATTTTGACCACCACATCTTTCCTGGCCACAACCTTTTCCGTTCCGGCGGTGAATTCAATTGTCAGGTTCAGGGATAGCCGGCCTTCAGCGTTCTGATTTCGGTGCTGAGACGCGTCAACGATCAGTGCGGAGGTTTCAGTTCCCTCCTTCTTTATCGCCTCATTGATGCGCGCTGAGACGATGGAATTGCGAATACCGATAATGACCACCACCGTAATAACAGTGATGGCAACAATCAGGCCCCACATCGCGAAATTTGCCATTTTCATCTTCTTAAATAAATGTGGTTAACGTGCCAAAAAAAGTCCGGAGCCCGGATAAAGTTGTCTCCGCCCCGCTTACAAACTGAATTTTATTGTCGTGACGTTTAAGCTCGAATGGTTTGTTTTTGATCGAAAACGCCCCTGCTGAGATACTCATCACTGAGGTGCTTATGGCTGTTGTTGTAAAGCCAAAAGAAGCACCGGTGAAACTTTCTGACAGACCAGTCATGCTGAAAGAGTTGCCGGTAAAGCTTTCATTATGTGCCTTTGCCTTACTTTTAATGTTGGGCGCGTCGAGGTTGATTTTCGTGGTGCTGCGCAGAGTAATATCCTGCGGACTGAATATCGTAATCGTGCCGTCGTTGACATTATGCGTCCAGTTGCCGCTGTTAACGTTAATCACCACCCCGTCGTGTATCGTTTCGGCTCGGCCACCAGCACCGATGGTCGTTTCCTGTCCCTGATCATAGGTTTCCGTCAGTTTCCCCGTTACGTGATGTGAATCCCTGCCATTGATCGTTGTATCGCGATAACTGGTCACCTCAACCGAATCTCCGCCATCAAGGATCTTTAACGTTCGCCCATTCTGTATGGTGGTGTGCTCGCCATTATCAACGTTTGTTGTTCGTTTCTGATGGTAATGGAAGCTCGCATCACCGGTTACGTCATCAGTCTGTTCTTTTTTAATGGTAGTTATGCGACTGCCATCAATACTGACGCTCTGATCGTTTTCAACGGATACAACCATATCTTTTTCTGAGTGCAGATCGATAAGCTCACGTCCGGGACTGTCCTCAAAAAAAAGGTAACTGGCATTATCTTTGTGACCGTCTTTACTCCGGGTCATAAAGCCCATCACCGTGGCGGCGGCAGGCAGCTCCCACGGTGGCATACTCGCTTCATTGTAGACACGGCCAGTAATAATTGGTCGGTCAGGATCCCCGTTGATAAAATCGATAACCACTTCGTCACCCACGCGGGGGATCTGCATGCCACCAAAACCCTGGCCAGCCCATGCGCTTGAAACCCTCACCCAGCATGAACTGGTGTCATCACCTTTAGCCTGTCGGTCCCAGTGGAATTTTACTTTTACCCTGCCATATCGATCAGTCCATATAGATTCGCCCTGTGGACCGACTACACGCGCTGTTTGCGGCCCGTGCGTACGTGGCCATTCTGTCCGTTGTGCGGAACGAAAGGTAGTCTTTGCTGGAATGACCACACAATTAATTTGATGAACACTGTCGGTCATGCTGCCACTGGCGTAACTGTTCTCTTCCAGGGTGTAGCCTGCACTGACGACAAGATACTCACCGCTTTTGTCTGTATCTGACGGGTTCTCAAGAGTAAATGTATACCCGGGTGTTATGCCCAGCGCAGTGCCGGAGGCATCGATGCGTTGCTGCTCGGCCTGCCATTCTTCCTGCCGGATACGGGCATAAAATTCACCGTGCTGGTGATCAACAAAGCGGCCCGGCCATTCGTAATAATCGATCTGTCCCGGTAATGGGGACGATGGGTTCTGACGGGCCTGGAACATCCAGGCATTGGGCTTACGGAAATCGTAGTCATCAATGCTGTAGAGACCCGGGGTTACCCGCTCACTGATAGCCCACTGACCTATACCTTCTTCGCTGGTTGTTCCTCCCGAAAGGCTGGAGTGATATGGGATGACCTCATAGCCACTTACCGAATGATGATTCTCGGCCGCATCCATCAGCACAAGCGTATGAGAGTCCGCCTCATGCCGGAAAAAGAAATATATCCCTTCCAGCTCCATCAGGCGGGAAATAAAGTTGTAGCTGCTTTCCTGATACTGAACACAGTATTCCCAGATACGGTATTCGCCGGTAAGTTTATCTTCCGTTCTGACGCCATATTCAGCCAGAATGGTCTTGATAATATCGGGTACACGCTGGCTCTGAAAAATTCGCTGATTCCGGTCGCGCAGCAGTGGCCATAAGTCGGATTCAATTTTGAGAAGATAGACCGCGTAACGAACGCCGTTCAGCTCAGTATTCTGAAGGTTTACTTCTGTTATTTTGCCGTTGAAATAACGCGGTTGCACACTTTGCGTCGGTACAGTGACAGTCAGGGGTTTTCCCAGTAATGCTTTGCGATCAATACGGTCATCCTGGCTCAGCATGGTCACATTCAGTGTAAATGAACGGGACATCACTTCCGTACCATTCAGTTTCCAGAACAATAGCGATTCAGCGCCAGCGGGAGGGGTTACCGTAATGCGATCAAACATTTATCTTCTCCGTGGAACGATTTACCGTCTGCCATATGGCTGAACTGTCCATCGTCAGAGTGAGTGTCAATATGCCGAACCAGACACCGCCGTGGTATTCGAGTTCTGGCTAATATTGTGAAACGCAAAAGCAAGATGGCTATCTTACAATTGTGAATTGACTGGAAAACAGCTTTCTGCGTTTTCCTGAACCGTCACGGCTTATTTACAGACAATTCCTAATCCCGCACGGGAATTAACACATCAGGGTTTAAAGAAACGCGAACAATGAGCAGACAGCAATTGGGTCAGCTCCCACCACATGTCAGTAAATGAAAAGCGCGATGTTTTTGAGCCAGAAAACCTGATCGCTGTCGATAAAAAAATTCAGAGCCTGACACCCAAAGAAATCAAAAAGATCATCAAAGAAGTGTGTGATACCGTTTCCCGATGGGAGCAATATGCAACAAACGTTGAGTTAGATGAAAGCGAAATAGAAACAATTAAAAGCACACACAGATTGTATTTTGGAAAGGGGTTTATAAAGAAAATAGCTTCAACACTGTGATCCGGAATACGCTCTGCGGCAATGCACAGTCGCTGATATGTTCATTGTTCACCTTCGGCAGCTAGACCGTGTGGTAGATCGTAAGGCTGATGAGCTAAAAACGGGCAGGGTTTCCCCTGCCTTGTTGTTAATGCCTGAACACGTAGCCCTCAAGGAACACAAAGTCATTCATGAACATATCGCGGGCAAACGCCTCGAAATCAAAGTAACCCCGTAATGATTCAGGCACATCCTGAAGCAGGCCGCACTCCTCTGCCAGCTCGCGAGCGTAATCCTCTTCACTCCCGGCCTTACCACACCAGGCGTCCTGAAACAGGTCATAATCGCAGTCGTCAAAATAATCTGACCAGACAATAAATGCCTGCTCCATCCCGTCAGCAAAGGCGCGTTTATACGCATCGATAAAATCCCAGTCGATATAACTTTCACCGCCGAAAGCCGATGGAATACCCTCCCAGTCCTGAAACATAAATTCCGGATCGTCTTCATCCGCGTGCAGTGCATGACACGCTGCATAAAAATCATCTTTGCTATCGAAATCGGTCAGATCAAACCATTTTCCGAAAATACTACCGCAGTTGTACTTATGGTAAGTGCCAACATATACAGCAGGTGTGGTTGTCGTGCCCATCATAGATCCTCCATGGTCAATGTCATCTGTGTTCCGGCTTACGCCGTGCCGACACGACAGCCCGACGAAAAGCGGAGAATGCAACGGGCGACACCGGAGGCCGCAGCGCAGGAAAAAGTGAAGCCGGTCTGGACGGTTTTCGAGCGAAAATTGAGCGAGAGAACGACGGGAAGAACGGCGACAAGCATCATAAAAGAGACTGCGACCGGGCGAGGATGGCGGCGAAGTGCACCCTTGCATTCGAAGCGGTCGGGCTAGAGTTGAGGCACGGCGTTAGCCGCAGGCCGCACGGTACCGGTTTTATGCCCTTTCCGCTTCAGGTAACGAGAATAGATGGAACGCTGTTTGGTGGTCAGAAACAACGGAGCTTTATCTGCCTGCTGTGTCGACCAGCCAGTGGATTATTCGCCGGCATGTATCAGCCGATCCGCTTTTTACCTTCCTGCGCCCCTACACCCGCCGCAAACGTGCTTTCCGTTACCTGCGCCGTCGGCTGATTGACGCATTATTCATTCTTTTTATTAACAAAGTGGATCTGGCTACAGATATCGTGACCATTAATATAACGAAACTGGCGGAAGAACTGAGCCCGAAAGATAGCAAAGGTAAGGTAATTCAGGAACAGGCAGTAACCGTCAGTCGCGTTTCCCGTCTTGTCACCGAACTGGCAGATTTTGGCTTCATCCACGTTCCGCAATCTGAGTGGGATATCGACAGCAAGTGCCGTTTCCCCAAACACGTCATCCTGACAGAGGCTGGCTGGCGACTGACCGGAATCGATATGGATAAACTTCGGGCCGAACAGGCCGAACGGCGAGCAGCCATTGAGGATGGCATGCTGGCACCCGGGGAAACAATCAGTCTTAAGGCAGCCCGCAGCCGCTGGTATGCACGCTGCCGGATCCAAACGATTTTGGCGCGCAGGACTCATGCTGTTGAAGGAAAACAACGCAGGAAGCTGATAGCACTGCCATTTGATGAGCGTAAGCGGCAGGTATCTGAAGGGCTGCTACGTAGCCTTAAAGGCGATCCTGGCCACATGACGTCAAAGCAGTTTGAAAAAATGGTATGGGCGCAACTGTACAGACTTGGACTGGTCAGCCTTGAGCCGCCGGAAACATCTCCCCCACTTTAGACTGCCTCTTTTTTGACTCTCCGCTTCGCTGCGTAGGGACACACACGTCCTTCATTTTGTATTAACTAACTTTATCACGCTATTTCTCGCGATTTTTTCTGACGGTGGCCATGTGGTACACCATTTTCGCGACTATTTTTTATAATCCACAGTTATCTGCAAATAAGGAACCACCATTTAGCGCAATTGTTTTCAGGTTGCGCGCAATATAGTAAGGACTTCGTCCTTACCTTATTCATAAGGGATCCTTCATTCACTGGATAAAATCGGTGGATAACGGGGACAATCCCGGAAGACGTCTCTTTATTTGCGGCTAACTAACGGTGAGATCACTCAATAATTTGTTTATCCCAGCCGCATGTGATGGGACCCGGCTGTGTTCACACCCAGCAACAACGTTGCCATCAGCCCCTGAGGAAGATATGACCAAAAATTTTAGCCGCTATGTCGCGGACGATCATGTTACTCACTGTGTCGGTTGCTCCACTCCGGTACCCTTGCGGAATGATCGTTGGTACAGTTTATTGAGTTCCGTGCAGATTAACCTGGCAGAGGCGTCCTGCTGATTGGTGCCACTTTCACCGCGGGCCACCTTAACGGACCACCGGGACAAGACGGACGATGGAGCAGAATTAATACTCAGTCATTTAAAATGCCTGGATTTGTACGCAATAATCGGGAATTGGAAGAGTAAGAAGCGATCAGGAAAACATCCGCTGTGGTGCAGATCACGAACCAGATTTCTCTTTTTTGTACTGGCAAGTTATAAGAGTTACATCTAATTTGCTTTTAGCTGCTTCCCCTTACACCGTTGATGTCTGGAATATGAGAAAAATGACCGAGAATGCGATCAAAAATGAGTTGCAGGACTGGAATGATAAGCTGGTTCGGGTATGTGCTGACTTCGTGAGATTTAAAGATGACCTGGATGCTTCAAACAAAACCTCCTACGTTCAAAGCCCCCTTATCAGGAGATTCCGCGGCTTTAGTGGACTGTACGAGCCGAATAAAATAAATAAGTACCGTACTGCCAGTGCCATATGCCCTAGTGATTTTGCCAATGAGGCGCTTCCCTTCATCTGCGTAATCGATATTAATCGCGGAGAATACAAAAAATGTCAAATCAACCCGCAACTGGTTGTGTCAGGCAAATACAGAGACTATAGACATGCGTTTGACGGTGGTTATGCTGATATTTTCCCCGAGGATGTAATGAATGCGTCTGATAAATTCATTGCGGAAAGTGATACTCATTCGACTCAATATTATTATCGTCCGAAAATTTTACCACTCTACATTGCCTTAGAAGGAAAAAACCGTATTGAACTTTTCAAGCGATACCGTAGAACTATGCTGGCATGGGTAGCAGAAACCCCAAGTGTTCCAGTCTCTGAACTGACGCTGATTCAACTGAGACCGTTTAATGTATGGGCGGTATGTTACTCAGGGCAAAGAAGAATACTTCCTTTCCCCCAGATTAGTTTACCTGTCTATAAAACTCTTGGTGTAGCTGAAGTTAAGCCTGGGTGGGATTTCCTGGCACTGAGTAAGTTAAGGAAAGCCAGGATACGGGCAACGAGGCATCAAATGCGCATGTAAAGTCAATTCCGGTTTAAGGTGGCATCCCGGGGCTCAGATGTGGTTGTTCCATTGCGCTTACAAATATATAGTGGAACTGCTCATCAGATTTTTAAGACAGTAAAACATGTGACACACCAGTGCCGGAAAGAAAATTGATAGTAACAACAAAAATTATAAATATTAAAAAGGAATAATTATGCATGTTGTGACCTCGTACGAAAATATGGAGATGCTGTCACGAGAAGTATTAAAAATCTGTGAAAAGCTTTCAATAAGGCTGTCTTTAAATAGTGATTTCAATAAAATGATAACTATTTGCAGTATGGCCACAGAAATTAATAAAAATAAAGATAGTGAAGTTATGCTGAAACTTTGTCATGCAAAACGTGTTCTGAGCGCGGTCTATGATTGCAAAGACGAAGCAGATCTGCGTGAACCATTACAAAGAATCGCAGGTTCAGTTTTAGATCCATCCTCTCCAGAGCCATCACGTGGGAAGGATGCATTATTTGAGCTGGAGTTCTTCCAATATTTGAAAGCTCACGGTTATAAAGTCAGGTTAGGTGAGCCTGATATTATACTAGACGCCCCTTTTGGTGAGTGGTATATCGCATGCAAGACAATTAACTCCTCAGCTAACTTTGAGAAACAACTGAGTTCTGGATGCGCTCAGGTAACCGCCCGGGGTAATGGTTGTGTCGCTTTCAATCTTGAACCAGGAAAAGAAATACAGAATTTGCTTGTTTTAAATGATCCTAATGAAGCAGTTGAAATTGTTTCTGAAGCGCTACGGCAGGAGATAGAGGAATTCCGCCGTCACATTTTGAAAAAGATAAGAGACGGAAGGCTTGACGGTATTATATATGTTAAATCAAGGTTTACGCAATTTATCAATACCAATACCGATTTAGATGTATATACGACAGTTATGTACTCTTCTGATATCGCCAATCAGGAAGTTGATGCAGTCAGGAGATTTAATTACCTGAGCCATTTTCAGGATAATGTTATTAACAGGGGCTGGTAAATTGGGGACATATAAAAAATCCACAGGTAAGTAACCTGCTTCAATGGCGCTATCTGCTACGGGTAGCAGGCCAGGAGCGCCTCCTTAAAAGCATTTATGCAAAAATATCCTACGGTTAGTCGTAAGGCTATCCCTGCCATATCTGGTATCAGGCATACGCATATTTCTATACATTGTTGTGTCCTGCATTCCTGTCAATGCTACTCTGAGTAAAGCATTTTTTTACAGCTTAACAGTGGGTTATAGATAAAAAGAGTTGCTTACCTTGCTTTCTCCTCTTGTGGATTCATCCATGCCAGTATCTCCTGACATATGGCAGGCTCACCCAGATCTGCGATAAGGTCATCCTCAGCGCGATCGGTCGGCCCGGTCTCTACCCACCTGAGCGAGGGATGTCCAGAGGGAAGGAGTGGCCTGATAGCCGAAATTGAGGACGCGCAATTTCCAATGTAGGGCCATAACATAAGAAGCAGCAGCGCTCGCCGATCCAGGTTTTCCGAGATTTTGCGTGCTATTTGCAGCCTTTCTGGGAGCGGCGCTCGACAGGCAACAATCAAGGTTAGTCGGGAAGCAATTGATGGCTCCCGGGTTAGCAAAAGATCTGGAGTAATCATCTCTACCACTGAGGACTCCAGCACCTCCGCTCTAACCAACATTGCATGGGCAGCCCTGACGCTGACCTCATTACGACCCGGTGTCACAGCAAGCTCAAAAATTCGCTCCTGGAAGCGCTGACCACCCTGTTCAGTGATGATTTCAAACAGTTCTTCACGAACCTGTTGGTCTGAAGTCATAACAGCAATATCCAGCAGTTGTTCAAGGGTAGCTGGCTGCAAGGATGGCAGTGCTCTGATCGCTTCAACAGCCGCGCGGGCAATGGGGAAGTTATCTCTCCTGCCATAATCAAATGTGGATGAAGACCATTGATCCTGTGCAAGGCGTAACAGCACAGGAAGATGATCATGGTGAGGCCTGCCGGCAAGCAGACGAACTAACGCTTTTCGCACAGGACTGCCCTTTGCCTCGACCAGAGCGAGCAATTTCGCTGGCAGAGGCACCGAAACTTTTTCTCCGATAAAAGCGAGCGCTCTAGCTACGACATGGGCGAACCGGTGACCCAGAGCATTTTCAGCAATATCTTCAAAACCTAATGATATCGCGGCGTCTATTGCCTCGACGCACGTGTCGCGATCGTCACTATGTGAAAGTGTCCACTCGATGTCGGCACGAATTGTTGCTGAAAACTCCTGATGCCTGCTGATACGTAATTTACGCACACTCACACTGACAAAAGCAGGTTTATCCAGCAAACTGAGTGCGTCCAAAGATAACGGCGGTAGCTCCTTGCCAGAGGTTCTGTTTGCTGCATTACATAATTCCTGAAGGACTGGCTCAAGGCCTTTCAGGGTAGCCAGAATAACGGGATTAGCTATATCTCGAACCATACCCCTGCGGTCACGGAGGATCTCTGCAAGGTCAATCATGAGTTCTACGACGCGCTCATTGTTGTCCGACTGACGAAGCTTATGAGTAATATTTGATAACTCGTCGGGTATATTTTGAAGGAAACACTCCAGCGCAGCACAGCGCACCTCCTTCAGCGTCGTCCCCTTTATTAGTCTATCTATAAGCCGCTCACGATAGCGATTATCCCAGTGTTGCTTGAGTACAGCCCATAAGTGTACTTCCTCCTCTCCACCGAATGCGGCATCGAAGGCTCCCGCTATTTCATCGTCCGACGGGGGCGCTTCTTTGGTGCTATTAATTAAAGAGTGCATCCAGTAGTAGAGAAGTGCTGCAGCGTGGGGATGCTTCGCCAGGCTCATCCAGCCTCGCTCTATACGGAGGCTATTGGCATAAACCCGAAGGAGTTCCGACGCGGTATAACCCTCATCATTTTCGGACATAAACTGAGCATAGTCATCGTTGTATACCTCGTTCACGATAGAGAGTTGAATCTCGTTTGCCCTATGGTGTTGTTCGCTGGTAGAGATGATGTTTTTCACCGCGCTGTCAACAATGGGCGCGAATCCATCAAGGTCGCGCACGGCTCCGGCTGCAACAACTTCAGCCGATTCGATGAATCCTGAGTGAACGATAGTTTTTGCAGCCTCGAGATAGGCCGGAGTAAGGTCAGGAGCCAGACGTTCAAGATCGGAGACAAAAGACCTGCCGTAATGTGTACGATCATCCGGTAATACCTCACGGATAAAACGCCCTGCAATCGTCGCAATTGCTGGGTCTGCACGCAGGCGTTCATACCAGGCATCTGCATGATCAGGACATCCCCACATTATTTCTCCACCAAAGTCTTTGTCAGGCCGGTGCAGGATAAAGCGAGCGAACTCCGCACCATTACACGCTGGCGATCCTGCGGCTTTAGCAAGCTTCAGATACTCGTTCACGTCGCAGTCAGGATCTTTTAGCTGTTCTGATAACCAACTATCAATCCTGGCTGCTGCTTTGGGTGACAGTCTGAGTGTTAGTTCCGGTAAACGCTTTACAGCCGCGACGATGCGCGTTGCAACCCCTGCACCCCATGCTTCCGCCTCTTCCTCTGTCAGGACATCAACGAGTGCGCGCAGTGTCAGCGATACAGGAACCGCAGAAAGCCTGAGTGCACGCTCCACGCCAGCCTCCACCCGGGGGTGGTAGTACGACACATGTCCCGCCCCGGAACGCAGATTACGTGCGGCGACAAAGAAATCAACTAATGGAGTTACCCCTTTCTCCAGAGCCTGGTGATGACAAGCAAGCTCCGGTTCCAGGTTGCGTAGAGCCTCAAGCGAGAGGCGATCGCTCGCTTTGAGAAATGCCCAGATGACGGCAGCAGCATGAACATCGCCCCGCTCCTCAATCTGCAGCACCACAGTGTCTTCAATTGATTTCTCATAGGCCCGGGCTATCGCCTTTCTGATAAAGCGCTGTTCCTGATCCCTCTTTAGAGGCCCCATGGTTCGAAGGGCGTCGAAAAACTTCTCGATTTCGAGTGGTGTCGCTAACTTCTCAAGCACCTGCCATTCTGAATCGGTCGCAAGCGGTTGAATGTCTCGCGGCAGCGTTTTGATTCTTGAACGATACAGCCGCTGACGCTCAGGCTTGCCATAATTTTCCGCTTCAAGCGGGACTATCCACGGTTCGACAGACTTCATCGCGCCAGATGCCATCGCTACGTCTTTCCTGCTCGTAGCGATGATAATGCGGTCAGCGCGAGCCTTTGACAGGCAATCCGCCAGTTGATCGTTCCAGGGACGACTAGTGGGGTCGAAGTTATAGCGGCCCCAGGGGTCTTCGATATCGTATAAAACAGGTGGAGACGTCCGATCATTGCGTAATTGTTGCGGTCCATTGGTAATACGTACGCGGGTTAACCCGGGCATTTCCCGGCGAAGTTCCTCATAGAGTTTGTCCGTCGCGAGCGTTTTTCCTGTTCCCGATTGCCCGATGATAATTGCGGCATACTTTGGCGATCCAATAGTCGCACGCAATTCATGCCAGTTTCTGGGATGCACATATTCATCGAGTTGAGGCGTACTGGCGAGATAACCGCCATGGTTTTTGATAATCTGGGCGAGATCCTCCCGCCGCCATCGGCCTTCGCCAACATGCCGGACGCGCAACCATGCCTCATGGCGAAGAAACTTTAAACACTCGACCCAGCGCGAGTTTGGCACGCCAAAGCGATCAATAAGTATTCGCTGTATATCAAGAACCAGGTGCTTCTCATCCATATTACCGATAATGGCGACACGTCCCGCCGCACCTGCTGGCAGCGCTTTCACGACTGAAGCGGACATCCTCCCTTCTCTCGGCCAATTCCCGGCGCGATTCACGCTCAAATCTCGTGTTTTACCGTTTAACGCCGCACTTGTTACAAGGAGATAGCGCACGGAAGGATCAGCCAGTCTTTTCGCAGCCGATAATCGGGTTGCACTTCCATGGTTCAGAAGGCGGACGATGCCGTTAACAGTCCATGCATCCCCGTTGCGAAGCTTTACCTGCACGACGAGGGTGTAACCATTAAGCCCAACACGCGTCACCACACGTCCCGGCTCATCGTCCGCAAGTATTGCTTCAAGATCTTCCTCGCTGCCAGGCTCAAGTTCGATTGACTGGGTCAGGTTAGAGTTGAGCATCAGGTCAATAGCCAACCAGATGGAGACATCAATTTGATAATCGTATCCAGCGAGTGCCTGGGAACCGGAACCGGCTAAACCGTCCGATTCGAATTCCTCGTCCTCATTCTCTTCAATTTCCATTGATTGCTATCTCTATCAACGAGCCAGGCAGGCATCTAATATGTGGTCAGAGTGTGAGTACTTATAACCTTCTTCTGCGAGCGTTAGTGTATCACTTAGGCTCAATAATATTGCCTCCCCTGTTAGCATTCCTCTGCGCCAACGATATAAGTCATTACGCCACCGATTACTATATCCTGTTAACCAATGGGGAATGGGTTAACCATCGCGCCGCTTGCTTTATTCATTCAGAGTCAAATCCTTGTAACTACTCAGGATTGATACTGGCATGAAAGGTGAAGCGGAGGGTCATAAGCTGCTAAACAAGGTGTAAGGCGAAACAGCTTTTAACTCACTGAAAGGGTAAAGCCGGTTAAGGTGCTGTTTAAGAAAACCGTCCCTTAAAGGTATTATGTTCATAACATAGCAGCCATGAATAAAGGAGATCATGTGGCCAATGAATTGACAGAAAAAGATCTGCTGAATAATGGCTTCTCGAAAAAGAACTTATCTCGTCTGAAGGAAGTATTGACCAGGGATGAAAATGCCAGCGAAACGCTTTCAACACTGGTGGATGATCTGAGCAAGCGTTTTTACGCCGGGGTTATTTGTCTGATTCTTATTCTGGCTCCGCTGATTTTCCTTCCCGTCTTCTATCCGCCTTCGCTGCTGCTGTATTACTTACCTGTCGCAATCTTTGGTGTTATTGCGGTCTGGTTTCTGATACCGCCAGGCCTCTCCTGGAAAGCGCATAAAGTGATGAAAGGTAGATAAATATCACTGCTGTTTTTCGTCATTCTACAGCTGGTACAGGGTATGGCCAATTTTTGCACCTTTCCATGTTGCCCCGGCGCCTTTAATGGCCAGTGCGGTCCGGCTCATAGTGGATACCTGTCTCATAAAGTCCGGAGCGGGATATAGGTACAGTCGCCACGCATCGGGCTTTAGTGTCAGTTTGAACATGCCGTAATAGGACGTACTGAGATCGACCAATTGAGCCATTCGGTCATATCAAAAATGAGAACGACGAATATAGCTGAACAACGGATAATCCCCCAAGAATAGTAGGCTTCCCCGTTACTTTACCCAGTCCTCAAGCTTCAGGCCCGGAACCCTCTCAAACTCTCTAACATTATTCGTCACCAGAATCGCGCCCACCGACACAGCATGACCTGCAATCGCCGTGTCGTTAGGGCCAATCGGCGTGCCAGCCGCAGCCAGTGACGCCTTGATCTCAGTGGTGGCGTCAACTGCCGCCCGGTCCCAGGAAAGGACGGCATCGAGACGTGCACAGAACGCGTCGACCAGCTGATCATGACGGGGTGAGGCCTTTTTGCCGATCGCACCAAAACGCATCTCTGCATAAGTGATGGCTGACACCACGATACGGTGGTTGCGCATTACCGCCTGCTCCAGGCGATTAATGACAGCTTCCGGCTGCTCGCGCATGATGAACGAGCAGATATTGGTGTCCAGCATATAAGTTTTATTCACAGATCAAATCGTCCCTCGTCGCTGACAACGTCCTCGCGCTCCGCCATAAAATCCGGATCGGCCTTTTCCAGCTGGCCGAACGAGCCCCAGGTCGGACGGACGGGACGCAGGATGATGCGATCCCCTTCCCGGACGATTTCCAGCTCGCTCACCCCCTCAAAATCCAGATCGCGAGGCAGGCGGATGGCACGGTTATTACCGTTTTTAAAAATGGATACAGTTCTCATCATTTCCTCCTGGCCGGTCGGCCTGTATGTGCACTACGCACATATACTCAGCAAATGGATATGTTATGCATATGCTACCTTTTAGTATATACATATCCCTGTTATATGTATACCTCGTATAGAGTTTCCGGCACCGTTTTGCCATACACCTTCTGTATGCCCATGGACTGCCTCCATCCCGGTAGACGATCCTGCCCTATAGTTGGAATACCCCCCGGTACAGTAGACATTTCCGGTCCTCACGACGTGGCCTGTTCGAAAGCCTCCTGACCAACGCCGCCAGGATAACTGTGACGGCGAGCCCGGTACTAGGCGACTTCAATGTAATTGAAGGTATCTTACCTGGCCTGAAAGGCACTACTGCTCAGAGGCCTGGAATCGTATTTGCTTCTCATCAGATGATGTAACTAAAAATAATGTTGCCATGAAATACATTGCTCACATCAATGCATCACAGCGCCCTGATACCCGATAAGATGCCTGGTGGCATCTCACTTCTTCTGCCGAATTACATCCGCTGCTTAAAAAGGGTCTATACCCACGGAAAAGCCAGTAAGAATGAATGAGAAACATTCTATCGTTCTGCCCGTGACTGACAGGCTGCGTATGTTGTCGCATTATTCCGTGGGGGAGTGTACCCGTAACCTTCCGGTTCCTGACGCCTGCTGAATGAATGTGCCCTCTCCCATGTATAGAATGCGATCGGCTGAGGCCAGCGTTTCCTGGCGGTGGGCTATCAGGAGAACCGCAATACCTGAGGCCCGAAGTGTCTGCCCAATGATGATTTCGCTCTCCACATCCAGGTGGCTGGTCGCCTCATCAAGCAGTAAAAATCCCGGCTTCTTGTACAGTGCCCGCGCCAGCAAGATCCGCTGTTTCTGACCACCAGATAGCGTGCCCCCGGTTTCGCCAATCAGTGTCTGGTATCCCATCGGCATCGCCATGATATCAGCGTCAATAAGCGCCATCCTCGCACACCAGGCCATTCGCTCCTGATCCCGCACCTCGTTGAAGAAAATGATATTGTCAGCAATCGAACCCCGAAACAGCTGATCTTCCTGGAGAACGGTGCCAATTCGCTGACGAATCTGAAAATAATGTGGATGGGTATGAGGCACCCCAAAAGTGCGGATCATGCCGCTTTCAGGAGTGTGGATCCCCAGAATAAGTTTAACCAACGTGGATTTGCCGCAACCTGATTTTCCCGTGATGGCCACGACTTCCCCGGGGTTCACCGCCAGCGATATATCGCTGATGATTTTCTCACCTGAACCTTTATGACGAAACGAAACACTTTCCAGTGTCAGTGGAGGTCCCACCTCTCCCGGAGAGAATTCCCGGATAACGGGGGAATAGTCCCGATGGATCTCATCTGACGGAAGGGGCTGATGAAGTTGTTCTTCTGTCCGGCTCAGCACAATATCCGCCAGGCGCGTATTGTAAATATCCAGCATACGCCAGGAAAAAAACGTGTCCGTCAGGCTGCTGATGCTGCCAGAAAAGCGTCCCTGATAGGCCAGATAAGCGACCAGCATCCCTACGGTGAAGGAACCGTCCAGCACCGCACCCGCGCCTTTCCAGAGAATAACTGCGGTAACCACACTGCCCGTCAGGGTGTGCGCAATGTCATACCACATCATCAGGCGGCTCTGGCGTAACTGCGTATTTCTGCGAACGACATTGAGGTTGAGCCAGGCGGCCTCCCGGTGCGGCATAACGCCGTTGATCCTGAGGCTTAGAATACCGCTCAGGGTCTCGAGAAAATGTCCGGATTCGCGTGCTTCTGCATCCCATGTGTCCTCCGCAGATTGCTTCAGTGACGGATACCAGAGAGCTCTAAGAAGTCCGTAGATGACGGCTGCCAGAACCGCAATCAGCGTCATTCCCGGGCTGTACAGCAGCATCATCGTAAGCGAGGTGATCACCAGCAGTACATCCAGAACACCCGCCAGCACCTGGGTAGTCAGCGCGTGCTGGATACTGTCCACCGCACTGAAACGAGCATTAATACTTCCCCGGCTTCGCGCGTCAAACCAGGACAGGGGAAGCCGCACCAGATGGTGAAAGACCCTGGCGGTCCACTGCATGTTGAAGTTTACCGACAAGGTGATGGTCGCCCACTGCCGGGCCAAGGAGAGCAGCATCTGTGTCAGAGTCAGCAACAGCAATGCAGCGATAACCAATGTCAGGAGATTTCTGTCAGCGGTAACCAGCACCTCATCAATCACCAGCTGATTAAGAAGGGGGGCACCCAGCGCCAGAATTTCCAGCGCCAGTGCGAAAATAAAAATGCGCAGCATTGCTGGCACCAACCCGGGGGTTTTGCCAGTCAGCTGGCGCAGGTGAATTTTTTTCCGTTCATCCCTGGGCGTGAAGTCCGCAGCGGGAGTCAACTCCAGTGCCACGCCAGTAAAATGTTTCCCTGCATCCTGAAAGGAAAGGATGACCTTTCCTCTTTCAGGATCGTGCAAGATGAGCTGGTTTCCCCGGATTTTGTGAAGAACCACAAAATGGTTCATATTCCAGTGGAGAATGCACGGCAGCGCGAGCAACTTTAGGTCCCCCAACTCCAGCCTGACTGCTCGTGACGACAAGCGGAGACCTGAGGCGCACTCCGTCAGTCTCTGCAGGGTCATTCCCTGTGTGCTGACCGTAAATCGTTCCCGCAGGGTCGGTAAATCGGTGTTAAGCCCGTACCAACTGGCCATCATTGCCAGGCAGGCTAACCCACATTCTGCAGATTCAGCCTGACGTATCACGGGCAGGCGTTTTCTGCCGCTCCAGTTCAGCGATTCCATTACAGTTTTCCTTTCACAGTCCAGAGCGGTTCCGTCAGCCACTCCCACAGATAACGGGTATCAAGACTGACGTCTCCTTCAAGAGTCATGCCCGGACGCAGCGGCTCCTGTCTGCCATAGGCTTTAATAAATGTCTGCTCCGGCTCAACAATAACCCGGTAGTGTCCCTCATTTTCTTTCCAGGTTACCGGGGAGACGGAGAGCAAATCTGAAGGTGTCAGTGTGGTACGGCTGATTTCCCGAATGGTGCCGTACTGTACGCCAAACTTCTGGTAAGGGAACGCGCTGAAGCGAAGCGCCACGCGTTGCCCGGGCTGAATAAACCCTGCGTTCTGGCTGGTAGCATAGAGTTCGACCTGTAGACGGGCATTATCGGGAACAAGGGTCATAACCGGTTCAGTTGCACGAACGGGTTGCCCTTCTTTGACCAGGATGGCAGCAACAGTACCGGAGACCGGAGCCGTTAGCATAAAATTTTCCTGGCTGGCCAGTTCTACCTGCTGCTGCCTGATCCCCTGAAGCTGCCGGTCGAGCTCCTGCTTCCGGCTTTCCCCAAGTGTAATCAGATGCTGAAGCTCATCTTCTGCCGCCTCTTTAGCCGTACGGAGTTGCAACAGGACCAGTCGCTGCTCTTCAACATTTTCATTCGCGGCAGAAACGGCCATTTGTCGCTGCTGATATTCAATATCTGAGACATAGTGACGGGGAACGAGGTCGCGATAACGGTTCATCACTGAGACAGAAAGTTGTGCCTGTTGCTCTGCCTGAGTCAGGCGCTGCTGCGCGCTCTGAAGCTGTGGCTGAAGAGAGGAAAGTCGCTGCTGGAGCCCCTGCTGCTGCTGGCTGTTATCGCGCGTCTCTAGCCGCTGTTGCGATTCAAGCATCTGATATTGTGTATTTAGCGAGAGGCGTAACGCCGCCAGCGTACCAGCCCCCTGTCCATCGTAATGTTCGCCGCTGATATAATAGAGCGGGCTGCCGATGGTCACACGCTGTCCCTCAGCAGTTTTCAGCGCTGTGACATACCCGGAATATTGAGGAATAACCTTTATCAGCCCTGAGGAAGGCATGATAATGCCAGACAGGTGGGCTTTACGAGTGTACTGGCTGCAGCAGAGGAAAATAAAAATCAGAACCAGTAAACAGAGTGTCAGCAGCGCACTTAATGATGTTCCGGAAGATGTAGGAATAATAATTTCACCCAGCGCAGTGTCATTCTGGTGTTCTACAGCTTCCCTTCTGAATAAGGTCATTTTATTTTGAGCTTACAAAGTTTAGGACAAGAACAAAGGCATTCATTGACGAATGCAGAAGCATGGAAGGTAATAAGCTTCCAGACTTAAACCTTGCAAAAGAAAGTATTAAAGATACGATGAATAACACAGAGAAATCCAGGATGCCTGAATACTGCGTATGCATGCCACTGAAAATAACAGATGATAACATTACCGGAATTACAAGGTTACTTTTAAATAAACCATGAAAAAAATCAACAAGGCAGCCCCTGTAAATACATTCCTCGTAAAAAGGAACAATTAAGGCAGTAAACAAAAATGGAACTATTTGGCTTACAGAAAACTGAACAGACTCAACACTGGCGTCCCTCTTAACGTAAACAATTAATTGAATAAAGAAGATTAAGGACAGACATTTAAAAAATGTTCCTTTATCGCCAAACCGCCAGGTGTTCTTATAAATAAAAACAGCGACCACCAGTCCAAGAATGAACTCTAGCAAGCACATCAGGTACAATGAGTTTTCCAACCCAATCCACTTTATCGTCAGAAGAGGTAGTGCGGTAATACCGATAGAAAAAAGAACGGGCGAAAAATATACAAACAATTTCTTCCTGAAGATCACGTTACATCCTTAATTCAAATTATCATTACTTCAACATATTCCGATGAGGACTATAGTGCTAATATTACCGAACCCTTATTTATTATTTTTCATTATCAAATTATGCTCGTATCCAGTCAGTCTAAGATAGAATCGAATTCCCCACCGGGTTACAGCTATCAGTACGATGATCATAATCGTGAATTTAGAAATCCACTCACTTCTGGATACTACATACATATCAAGTACTTTAGCGTACTTTAACAGCGTAAACCCAATGAGAAACAGGCCTAAGTAAGTTACATAAAAAAATATTTTCTTCAGAAGAATCATTTTTAACTATGCCGCCTGTTTTGACATGCAAGATAAAATCCCACTGAGACAACATTATCTCATGAATAATAATGCAATATTAAAAGGTGAGGTAATATCAGTGGGAAGTAACAATATTAATTATTCATCACCAATGACATTGCCCGGCGAAATCGTTCGACTTATCTTTATTGCCATTGCCACCTTTACTGCTAAAACTGTCTTTGGTGCACTGACCACCGATCATCCCACCAACAATCCCTAAAGCCATTCCCGCAGGTCCACCAAGAGAGCCAGCAACCAGGCCACCAAATATTCCGGCGCCACAAGAATCTACGCCGCTATAAATATCTTTTCCGGATGAATGACTAGAACCTGATCGATTGCTGCTCCCTCCCCGGGAACTGCCACCCTCATAGTTACTGTTTGCGTTGCCACCACTGACCATGGCAATTTCTTCCAAATTTAATTCTCTGATACTTAACATAAAATCCCTCTATGTATGAGTGTTTGTGTTTTGCACAAAGTGCGATTTGGTTATCCCACAAGCAAAATGTCATTAAAAATGGATTATTGTAAGTAATTGTAAAGACGGGCATCCATACGCATTTCTCGGGCAAAAAAGTATTGTTTTTTACATTATCACAACTATTTAGCCCATATATAATAACATTGATATTTTAATCAAATAGTGATAAATAAAAATTTTTAGTACAAAGATGGGTTTTAAAATGGAATGGAGATATTTAGGTTCTATATCAGATGCCAGGAAGTCTGGCTGTAGTGGAGTTTATCTTATCGTTCATCAAGGGCTTTATAATCGTGTTGTCTATGTTGGGGTGAGTTGTAATGTTGGGAGAAGGATAAATGAACATTTTGAAGGTTACCTGAGAGGAAACCGAACAATTTATAATGCAGGTCACAATGATGACGTATATCTTTTTATGTCAACTTATAAAATCCACAACCATATAAAATACTACAAGTCACTAGCAAAGGATTATAAAATATGGGCATCGACCACATTACATTTTGATATACCTAAGAATATATTAGCAAAAAAACAGGATTTTGATGCCGCCTGGGAGAGCATTGCACTTGAAAAGTATATCCCTCAACTGAGGGTATGGGCTCTTCCAATGGCTAATTACTGTTATTCAAATGCAACTAGAATTGAAAGTGTAATCCAGACAAAACTCATTAAATCTTTTGATTTGAGGGGTTTTTTTAATGTTAAATCCTTAAGTATTTTAGGCAAAATTGAGCACCCCTATTTAGAGAAGATTAGAGATTTTATTATTGATTCACCCGATGTTGACTCGGCATCCCGACTTATTTTTAGCAACTTGTACACTAAAGAGACTGATAGCAACTTTAGTAAAGAGTTCTTTTCACAATTTGAAAGTGAAATTTCTCAAAGGATAAAGAAAACTCAGAAAAAGCGAGACATTTGGGAATATAAGATTTCTCTTTATAAAAACCATGGCAAACCCTGGACTTTAAAAGAGATGGAAAAACTAAGAGTCATGCTAGTAGATTTTGAAATGTCCCCAACAGAAATATCTGATTACCTTGGAAGGGAGCCACGCTCTATTTCTAAAAAAATAATAGAAAATGATAAAATCACCAATAATAAGTGGAGAGAGAGTGTTGGATGGTTGTGACGATGCATATTTACTGAAATAAACGAATCAAGCAATGTCCGTTCTTTCCATCAAAAGGTGCCAGCAAATTCAATTCATCAATTTTTTATTTGTCTATAAAATTATATCAATGGTTTTTCCCCACCATTTCACATTCGATGCTTCATTTTCTATGTGTAAGCCTCTGTTAAGTAAAAAGTATCCTGGACGCAACTCTATTTTTTATTTATTTAAAAATCAACCCTCTCATTTATTGCCTTTTATTCATCCTTACAACCACTTAAAAGAAATTGTTAATTTATTATGTAATAAAAATAATGCATACTTTGAGTCCATAAACTACTCACCCTGATGAGTTAAAAACCAACAATCGAAATTTTTTCACTGGAGAGTTAAATCCCCCCTTCTTATTTCGCTTCGTTTTTTATAATTTTCCCATGTTGAAGATATATCTGAAAGTTAATGCTAAATATTTAACTGAAACATATGTTCCTACAGGAATAACAACCCATAAAATCATAAGAGAAAATATTTTTGGTATGCTGTAAAACCAATAAACCACCATCCCTAAATTTAAATACAGCACAGGAACCACCAAAAATGATATAAACAAATAAAAGTAATGCCATTTTTTCTCAACGCACATCACAATCACCTTAATATAACATATCAGAACCAGCAGACTGGTTCTGATATTATATAAATCAACTGGGTTACCGGCAGGTTCCACCGAAGCCGCCATCACTGCAATTACTACCGCCCCGGTTACTGGAGTTGCCGTTATCTGAGCCTTTAAAACACCCGCCAGCAATAACCCCTCCCATCAGGCCTCCTGCAAAACCGATCGGATTGCCGGTCGTGAGGCCCCCGATAAGGCCACCTGCTACACCATTCGAACAATCACCTTGACCCAAGCCTTGATTTTTTGCTGCGGTGTTACCCAGTCGCCCGTTAGCCTGTGCACCGTAGCCAATTCCTCCTGAATACCCGTTATCCGGGGAGCGACCATAATTGTGTTCATGATCTCCTGAATTGCCACCACCACTTACCTGAGCTATCTCATTTAAGGTTAGCTCTATGATATTTGACATAAAATCCCTCTTAAATTTAATTATGCAGAATGTGCTGTTTGACTATTACATGTGCAAAATATGAGTGAAAAGCGAATGTTTGTAATATTATGTAAATTTATAATTAATCTCATTTTACACTTTCTGAAGGTAATACTGTGCAGTTCTGGGAATGTTTACAATCGTTTTGATCCAGGTCTGTAATGGGAATGACTTCGCATCGTGGATCACCTGTTTTTTTAATATATGAGTTGGCATCCCGCCCCCTATAACGCACTGCCAGTCCTGCCCCCAGACTTAGAGCGTATCGAAACACGTTAGGTGCTCAAA
>NZ_SJOP01000036.1 GCF_004331415.1 Kosakonia quasisacchari | reverse complement strand
GCGGTTTATCTGGGGCGGTCATTCCTCAGATGAACAGAGCCACAATCTCGCCGGTCAGCTGGTCAGCCATTACGACCCGGCAGGACTGCTTTCGACGGGCAGCGTTTCGCTGAGCGGCGTACCGCTTTCCGTCACCCGCCAGTTGCTGCCGGACGACGCACAGGCCGACTGGCAGGGCGCGGATGCCTCGGCGTGGAATGACCTGCTGGCGGGCGAAACTTACACCACGCTTAGCACAGTAGACGCAACCGGGACGGTGCTGACCACGCTTGATGAGAAAGGCAATATCCAGCGCGTGGCGTTTGACGCGGCGGGTCTGCTGAAGGGCAGTTGGCTTACGGTGAAGGGCGGTTCAGAACAGGTAATCGTGCAATACCTGACGTATTCCGCCGCCGGGCAGAAACTGCGCGAGGAGCACGGCAATGGTGTGGTGACGACGTACAGTTACGAAGCGGAAACCCAGCGTCTTGTTGGCATTAAAACTGAGCGTACGACAGCCACGAAAGTGCTGCAGGATTTGCGCTACGAGTACGACCCGGTGGGCAACGTGCTGGTGATTACTAACGATGCCGAGGAGACGCGTTTCTGGCGCAATCAGCAAGTGGTTCCCGAAAACACCTACGCCTACGACAGCCTCTACCAGCTGGTCAGCGCCACCGGGCGCGAAATGGCCAATGCGGTGCAGCAGAACAGCAGCCTGCCAGCTTATTCCTCCTTCGATAACGCCACCTACACGAACTACTCCCGCACTTACACCTATGACAACGCCGGTAACCTGACGAAAATTCAGCACAGCGCCCCGGCCTCCGGCAATAACTACACCACCAGCATCACCGTCTCCGACCGCAGCAACCGCGCAGTACTCAGCACCTTCACGGAAAACCCTGCAGATGTGGAGGCGCTGTTCACCGCCGGTGGTCAGCAGAAACAGCTTTTACCGGGGCAGAATCTGCTGTGGACAGCGCGCCAGGAACTGCAGAAAGTCACTCCAGTGATGCGCGATGGCGAACCCGACGACAGCGAAAGTTACCGTTACGACGCCAGCAGCCAGCGCATCGCCAAAATCACCTCACAACTGACCGGCAACAGCACGCAGACAAAACGGGTGATTTACCTGCCAGGTCTGGAACTGCGCAGCAGCAACACGGAAACCCTCCAGGTGATAACCGTCGGAGAAGCCGGGCGCGCGCAGGTGCGGGTTCTGCACTGGGAAAACGGTCAGCCTGCGGATATCAGTAACGATCAAATTCGTTACAGCTACGACAACCTGACGGGCAGCAGCGCGCTGGAAGTGGACGGCAGCGGCGAGCTTATCAGCCAGGAGGAGTATTACCCGTACGGTGGCACAGCGCTGTTTGCCGCGCGCAGCCAGCTGGAGGCGGATTACAAAATCCTCCGTTATTCCGGAAAAGAACAGGACGCGACGGGACTGTATTACTACGGTTATCGTTATTACCAGTCGTGGGCGGGACGGTGGCTTTCCGCAGATCCTTCAGGGGCGGTCGATGGTTTGAATCTGTTCAGGATGGTTCACAACAACCCGATATCGCTCATCGATTCAGACGGCAGAATTAGCTTACCCGCAGAAATCCTTATTGTTGATGTGCTTAACCCGCTTTCAAAAGATCCGACCAATGCCTGGTTTGAGGAGTTGAAATGGAACCCAGAAACAAGCCGATTAGAAACGACGCCGGCAGTCTATACGCGAGGGGGGAAAATTCTGGAGGGTGAAACCTCTCAATGGGAAAGCGCTACCGACTCCCCCACCGCGTTCACTGTTTTTCAGGACCCATCGGGCGTTAATCGTCTTTTTGTGAGTACTTTCCAGCAACATATTGGCGTGAAACCCGGTATGGGTAACCCTTTGTATGCGGGGATATTGATGCCCAAAAGGGATCAACAAGGTAATTTGTTTTATCGAATAGATAATGAATCCGGACATTATCAACCTTCGGGAGATATCAACGCAGCCGAGCTATTCAGTACCATTGTGGGCGACGAAGGGTTAAGTCATTTCACGTTTGCCAAATCAACGAAATCGTCAGCACCCGCGAATACGCGGCTCGTACATTTAACCTCTCCAGAGGAATATGGCGAGGCAGCCAGCCGATTACGGCGGGAAGAGAACAAGCAGCAGAGCGTCATTGACTATCTTAACGAACACGGACTGTGGGAGCCGACAAAAAGCCAGCGAAGCCATATGCCGTGGGTCAATGAGTTAATGAGATGGGAAGCACAACAGAACCCGGCGCCAGCCGTAGCGCAGGCACCTGCAACGGTAGCCGCACCGGTGATAAACAGGAGAGCGACTGCACCAGAAACACCGCATGTTCTTGCTGGGGCGTCTCCTGGTAGATGGTCACGTTTTAGAGGGTGGGTTTCAGGAATATTCAACCGAGTAAGAAACGTCTTCCGCTCTCGAGCGTCTTCATTGGCTCATTAGTTCTAATGTCGGGATGGCTGCAAAAAAAAGCAGCCATTCTTTTTTCGATAAAGCGCGACAAATATCCTCAGACACTTCTCCGATAAAATGGTGTGCTTCTGGCATGAGCAGCGTGTGTGCAAGCAGCAACGTCCGGGATTGAAATCTCCTACACTTAACCCCATGCTAGAAAACATTGCTAAGCGCTTAAGCGCTTTATTCACCTCATTCCAAGGACTGCGCATATGACCAACCCTTTATTGACGCCTTTCGTGCTGCCACCGTTTTCTCAAATCCTTCCTGAACATGTTGTTCCCGCCGTGACCAAAGCGCTGGAAGATTGCCGGAATGCGGTGGAAAGTGTTGTCGCGCAGGGCGGCCCGTATACCTGGGCGAATCTTTGCCAGCCGCTGGCGGAAGTGGATGACCGTCTTGGTCGCCTCTTCTCGCCGGTCAGCCACCTGAACTCAGTGAAAAACAGCCCGGAGCTGCGCGAAGCTTACGAACAAACGCTGCCGCTGCTTTCTGAATACAGCACCTGGGTTGGGCAGAACGAAGGGTTATACAACGCCTACCGTGATTTGCACGATGGGGAACATTACGCTTCGCTGAGCGTCGCTGAGAAGAAATCCGTAGATAACGCACTGCGTGATTTCAAATTGTCGGGTATCGGCTTGCCGAAAGAGAAACAGCAACGTTACGGCGAAATCGCTGCGCGTCTCTCTGAACTCGGCAACATCTACAGCAACAACGTGCTGGATGCCACCATGGGCTGGACGAAGCTCATCACTGACGAAGCGGAGCTGGCCGGTATGCCAGAAAGCGCGCTGGCGGCGGCGAAAGCACAGGCGGAAGCCAAAGAGCAAGAAGGCTGGCTGCTGACGCTGGATATCCCGAGTTATCTGCCGGTAATGACCTACTGCGATAACCAGGCGCTGCGTGAAGAGATGTATCGCGCTTACAGCACCCGCGCTTCCGATCAAGGCCCGAATGCCGGGAAATGGGACAACAGCCCGGTGATGGCTGAGATCCTCGCGCTGCGCCATGAGCTGGCGCAACTTCTGGGCTTTGAAAGCTATGCCTTTAAATCGCTGGCGACCAAAATGGCGGAAAATCCGTCGCAGGTGCTGGAGTTTTTAACCGATCTCGCCAAACGGGCGCGTCCACAGGGTGAAAAAGAGCTGGCGCAGCTACGCGCTTTCGCCAAAGCCGAGTTCGGCGTGGATGAGCTGCAACCATGGGATATTGGCTACTACAGCGAAAAACAGAAACAGCATCTTTACAGCATCAGCGATGAGCAACTTCGCCCGTACTTCCCGGAAGAGCGCGCGGTGAACGGCTTGTTCGAAGTGGTGAAACGCATTTATGGTATCACCGCCAAAGAGCGCAAAGATATCGACGTTTGGCACCCGGATGTGCGCTTCTTCGAGCTGTATGACGAGAGCAACGAGCTGCGCGGCAGCTTTTACCTCGATCTCTATGCACGCGAGAACAAACGCGGCGGCGCCTGGATGGACGACTGCGTTGGCCAGATGCGCAGAGCCGATGGTTCGCTGCAAAAACCGGTGGCTTATCTCACCTGTAACTTTAACCGCCCGGTGAACGGCAAACCGGCGCTGTTTACCCATGACGAAGTGATCACCTTGTTCCATGAGTTTGGTCACGGTCTGCATCATATGCTGACGCGTATTGAAACCGCCGGTGTGGCGGGTATTAGCGGTGTACCGTGGGATGCAGTCGAGCTGCCGAGCCAGTTTATGGAAAACTGGTGCTGGGAACCGGAAGCGCTGGCGTTTATCTCCGGTCATTACGAAACCGGCGAACCGCTGCCGCAGGAACTGCTGGATAAAATGCTGGCAGCGAAGAACTACCAGGCGGCGATGTTTATTCTGCGCCAGTTGGAGTTCGGCCTGTTCGACTTCCGCCTGCATGCAGAGTTCAGTCCGGAACAAGGGGCGAAAATCCTCGAAACGCTGGCAGAAATCAAACGCCAGGTCGCAGTGGTGCCAGGGCCGTCGTGGGGGCGCTTCCCGCATGCGTTTAGCCATATCTTCGCCGGCGGTTACGCGGCAGGTTACTACAGCTACCTGTGGGCCGATGTGCTGGCAGCGGATGCTTTCTCCCGCTTCGAAGAAGAGGGGATTTTCAACCGTGAAACCGGGCAGTCGTTCCTTGATAACATCCTGACTCGTGGCGGTTCGGAAGAGCCGATGGATCTGTTCAAACGCTTCCGTGGCCGCGAGCCGCAGATTGACGCGATGCTTGAGCATTACGGTATCGAAGGCTAAGGCATTGAAAATCTGTTTGCTGGATGAAACAGGCGCCGGAGACGGCGCCTTATCTGTTCTTGCGGCCCGCTTTGGGCTGGAGCAGGACAATGACAACCCGATGGCATTGGTGCTCACACCGACGCATCTGGAGCTACGTAAGTGCGATGAACCGAAGCTCGGCGGGATTTTTGTCGACTTTGTCGCCGGTGGCATGGCGCACCGGCGCAAGTTTGGCGGCGGGCGCGGTGAAGCCGTGGCAAAAGCGGTCGGCATCAAAGGCAGCTATCTGCCGGAAGTGGTGGATGCGACAGCAGGGTTGGGGCGCGATGCGTTTGTGCTGGCGTCGGTCGGCTGTCGGGTGCGGATGCTGGAGCGCAACCCGGTTGTCGCCGCGTTGCTGGAAGATGGTCTTAATCGCGGCTATGCCGATGCGGAAATTGGTCCGTGGCTGCGCGAGCGGTTGCAACTGATTCACGCCTCGAGCCTGACCGGGCTTGCGGATATCACACCGCGCCCGCAGGTGGTTTATCTCGATCCAATGTTCCCGCATAAGCAGAAAAGCGCGCTGGTGAAAAAGGAGATGCGGGTGTTTCAGTCGCTGGTTGGCCCGGATCTGGATGCCGACGGTTTACTGGAGCCTGCGCGTCAACTCGCCATTAAACGCGTGGTGGTTAAACGCCCGGATTATGCACCGCCGCTGGCGGGGGTTGCTACGCAATCGGCCGTCGTCACGAAAAGCCATCGCTTCGATATCTACCCCGGTTCCGGCGAGTAATCATCCGCGGTCACAGAAGACGACATGAATTGCGCCCCGGAAAGGTGTACTAAAAACGTGCCATTTCTGTGAGATTAAAATCCCCGGACAACGCGAAGCCAAAACCTGTTGATGACAACGCTCACCGCATGGGGTTTTCCGTGAGCAATAAAAAGCCCGGCCGCATTGCGCGCGCCGGGCGGTATTCAACCTAATGTTTAGCCGTTAGCGAAACATCAGTCTTCTTCTTCATCCCGCAGCGGGACAATCAGCATATCAACGTGGACGGTGTTGATAAGCTGGCGCGCGGAAGACATCAGTTTGCTCCAGAAATCCTGATGGTGGCCGCATACCACCAGATCCATATCGTATTTCTTGATCGCATCCACCAGCACCTGGCCCAAATCGCCGCTGCCGCTCAGGGTTTCAGTGATCGGGTAACCTGCGTTAGTGGAAAGCTCTGTCAGCGCCTGGTGCGTTTCGTCGGAGATACGTTTTTGCATATCGCCGAGGTTAACGTCGATAAGGCCTGTATAAAGATCGGAGTAGTTTACATCGACATGAATCAGGGAAATTTTCGCGTTGTACGGTCGCGCCATGGATACCGCTTTCTCAACCAGTAATTTGCTTTCGGGGGAGAGATCGACTGCGATAAGGATATGTTTGTAAGCCATAGTGTTACTCCTTCCATAAGTTGTCGATGACCATCGGGGTTAAAATCCCCTGATGCTGTTGCACTGCGCCCGCATCCTGCGTTTCACGTGAGCGTAGCGCCCGGCTTTAAAGGTCTCATTGTGAAGATATTTCTACCTTATAACGCTCTTTTAGTAGCGTCAATCAACCTGGATCACGATTCACTTAAGCCAGATTTACAGCCAGATGCATTGATGATGATGATGCTTGTGGCAAAAAAATAAACTGATCTCCTACACTATAAATAAACCGTACGGAAAACAGACGGTGTCCCCCAGTTGTCTGGCGCATGGAAGTGAAGTCAATTGTGGGATACCGTCTGCCTTGTCATTTCGTACGGTGATTGATAATACTCTTCGTTGTTTGGCTTGGTTGGGTATCCGGGAGCGATGGTCCAGGAGCGAATCTCTGTGGGCGGTCGCCGGGGAGGGGATATGGTAATCAGCACTGTTGCGCTGTTTTGGGCTTTGTGTGTCGTATGTGTGGTTAACATGGCGCGTTATTACTCATCGCTGCGCGCGCTGTTAGTGGTACTTCGCGGGTGCGACCCTCTACTTTATCAATACGTGGACGGTGGCGGTTTTTTCACTTCCCACGGTCAACCGAGCAAACAGATGCGGCTGGTGTGGTATATCTACGCCCAGCGTTATCGCGACCATCATGATGATGAATTTATTCGCCGCTGCGAACGTGTGCGCCGTCTGTTCATTTTAACCAGTTCGCTCTGCGGTTTGGTGGTCGTGAGCCTGATTGCGCTGCTGATTTGGCACTGAATTGAAACCATAAAAAAAACGGCCCAGCAAGCTGGCCCGTTTTTGTCGTGCGCGAAACGCGTTAAATCAGATGCAGCGACAGCCAGTAGAGCACGCCGGACAGAATAATTGATGCTGGCAGGGTGAAGACCCAGGCCATCAGAATATTGGTCACGGTTTTGCGCTGCAGGCCACCGCCGTCAACGATCATCGTCCCGGCAACGGAAGATGACAGCACGTGCGTAGTGGAAACCGGCATCCCGGTGTAACTCGCCAGACCGATAGAAACGGCGGCTGTCATCTGCGCGGACATACCTTGCGCATATGTCATGCCTTTCTTACCGATTTTCTCACCGATAGTTGTCGCCACACGACGCCAGCCGATCATCGTACCTAAGCCTAACGCCAGCGCGACGGCCATGATTATCCAGATTGGCGCGTACTCGATGGTGCTCAGCATATCGCCTTTCAGCTTCTTCAGCAGACGCTGGTCGTCAGCGCTGACTTCCGGCTGCTTCGCCACCTGGTCGGTGATATCAGACAGGCAGAGCATAATGCGACGCAACTGGCCGCGTTGTTCCACTGGCAGTTGGTCGTAGCTTTCAACGTTGGTCAGCATCGATTTTGCGCGATCCAGCGCCATAATGGCGCGGCCCGGATGGCAATGGAACTCACCCGGTTGGGTGGTCACTTCTTCCGGCGTTGGGATGAGCGGATCGATACCCGTCGCTTTTTGCAGCAGCGCCGGATGTTGCTGGAAGTACGTTTCCACGTTGTTGACGGCATCACGCGTACGGGTGATGTCGTAACCGGAGGCATTCATGTTGACCACGAAGCCCGCAGGCGCAACGCCAATCAGCACCAGCATAATCAAGCCGATACCTTTCTGACCGTCGTTCGCACCATGCGAGAAACTCACGCCAATCGCGGAGAGGATCAGCGCAATGCGCGTCCAGAACGGCGGCTTTTTCTTGCCGTCGATTTTCTCGCGTTCAGCAGGGGTCATATGGATGCGCGCACGTTTTTTCGTGTTGCTCCAGTAACGACGCAGGATAAACACCAACCCGCCAGCGAAGACCAGGCCTACGATCGGTGAAACGATCAGCGAAGCGAAGATATTCAGCACTTTCGGGATGTTTAACGCGTCCACCACCGAAGTGCCGGACATCAACGCATTGGTTAAACCAATACCGATAATCGCGCCAATCAAGGTGTGGGAGCTGGAAGCAGGCAGGCCCAAATACCAGGTGCCAAGGTTCCAGATAATGGCGGCCAGCAGCATGGAAAAGACCATCGCCAGACCATGCGCAGAGCTGACATTCAGCAGCAGATCGGTGGGCAACATATGCACAATCGCATACGCGACGCTCAACCCACCCAGCAAAACGCCGAAGAAGTTAAACACCGCTGCCATCACGACCGCCAGCTGAGAGCGCATAGCGCGTGTATAAATGACTGTTGCAACGGCATTTGCTGTGTCATGGAAGCCGTTAATGGCTTCATAAAACAGAACAAAAACCAGAGCAAGCAAGAGTAACAGCCCGGTATGAAGATCCAGGCCGGCAAACAAATGTACCATAGGTCGTTAAGCCATTTTGAGGACATGAACGCGGCGCATTATCAGGGACATTGGCAGTGTCGGCAAAGTGAATTATGTATTTTTTTTGACATTATTTCTTAAATTAAACTGACTTTTTAAAATTAATTTATATTTTTCAATACCCTGTTACCTTTCGCGCGTATTCACGCTGGTGCGACCAGCGTGAACTCTTTACAATCCGCCACGATGTATAAATGAGGGTGCAGCTGTGGAAAATTTTGATGCCATTGTTATCGGCGCCGGTGCGGCGGGCATGTTCTGCGCGGCGCTGGCCGGGCAAGCGGGCCGTCGAGTGTTATTGCTGGATAATGGCAAAAAACCCGGTCGAAAAATTTTGATGTCCGGTGGCGGCCGCTGCAACTTTACTAACCTTTATGTCGAGCCTGCGGCATATTTGAGCCAAAACCCGCATTTTTGCAAATCTGCGCTGGCGCGCTATACCCAGTGGGACTTTATCGAACTGGTCGGTAAATACGGTATTGCCTGGCATGAAAAGGCGTTGGGTCAGCTATTTTGCGATGATTCGGCGCAACAAATTGTCGATCTGCTGGTGGCCGAGTGCGAAAAAGGCAACGTTATTCAGCGCCTGCGTACAGAAGTGCTTAGCGTTGAGCGTAACGACGACGGCTACACTTTGCAGCTCAACGGCGAAAGCGCACAGGCTAAGAAACTGGTCATTGCTTCCGGCGGTTTGTCGATGCCGGGGCTGGGTGCCTCGCCATTTGGCTATAAAATCGCCGAGCAGTTCGGTTTAAAAGTGCTGCCAACGCGCGCCGGATTAGTGCCGTTTACCCTGCATAAACCACTGCTCGAGCAGATGCAGACGCTTTCCGGCGTCTCGGTGCCATCGGTGATTACCGCCGAGGATGGCACAGTTTTTCGCGAAAATTTGCTCTTTACCCATCGGGGATTATCCGGCCCGGCGATTTTGCAAATTTCCAGTTACTGGCAGCCTGGTGAATTTGTCAGCATCAACTTGCTGCCCGATGTCGATCTGGACGATTTCCTCAATCAGCAGCGCGATGCACATCCGAACCAGAGCCTGAAAAACACCCTGGCCTTGCAGTTGCCAAAACGGCTGGTGGAGTGCCTGCAACAGCTTGGGCAAATCCCGGACGTCACATTGAAGCAGTTGAACAGTCGCGAGCAGGAAAATCTGGTTGCGTTGCTAACGAACTGGCGCGTGCAGCCCAATGGCACCGAAGGGTATCGCACGGCGGAAGTGACGCTCGGTGGCGTCGATACCCACGAGTTGTCGTCCCGCACGATGGAAGCCCGCAATGTGCCTGGGCTGTACTTTATTGGTGAAGTGATGGATGTCACCGGCTGGCTTGGCGGGTACAACTTCCAGTGGGCGTGGTCGAGCGCCTGGGCCTGCGCACAGGCCTTAGCGGAGAACCCATCTGCCTGAGTGTTAATCCGTGATGCACCGAATAAAAAAGCCCTGATCGGGCTTTTTTATTGCCGGGGAATCGAACATCTCTTCTGTCACAACGGCACACCTGTACCGGTTGGGGCGAGCGTGCTTTCTGGAAAGGCGCGAGGCTTGCTACGACTGTATTTGTCTACGGTTTCGAACATCTCGGCGAAAAGCGCATCATCTTTCTTCGCCCAGAATGTTTCTAAATCATCCCCGCCCCATATCTCATGGGTATGGCATATAAATTCAAGCAAACCGCTTTCATGCGGCGTGAAGTCGATTCGTTTGGCGCTATTGATCGGGACGATATGTTGATAGAAAAGCACGAGCTTACAGTCGCAGCCTTGCCTGTTGTAGAACGACAGGAATTCATTTAAGTGCGCCCGTAAAAGGGAAAGATCCGACTGCCCGGTGATTCTGTGATGATAAAGAAACACAAAATCTTTTTTGCCCCGGTATTGTAGCTGGCGGGAAATGCGGCGTTGAAATGCGCGGCGATCTTCTTTAATTCTTAGCGGGTCATGATGGGTGAATTCAAAACCCAGCATATGTCTTTCGCTGTATTGCCCCACACATTTTTCGTAATACGTTGAACGCACAACGGTGTGCTCGCCATCCGGGAAATGTTGTAAATGCTCTTTTTCCAGTAAATGGCGATAATCGTCTTTTTCCATTTGCAGAATATATTCAATATTCGAGCGGCCCGATGAAAAAACGGAACTAAAGGATTTTCGGTTATGCCGGCTAAGAATATCATCAGGAAGGCAATTCTCACCCAATGAAACCCAAACTACTTGCGAAGTGAAATTATTGCGATGTTTCCATTTTTTATGCAGGTTGCGTATCGTTCTTTTCAGCGATTTGAGATTGTCTCTCACGCGTTGTTTAACGGCTTCGCCTTTCATCAGTGGCACCTCATGTTGTTATTACACCATTCCAAATGAAGCGATGAGTCACCTTATCGCTGCTGATTTTTTATGTATTTCGCTGCCTGCGAATATGTGCGCAGCGTGAAGATAAATTATTGTTATAATTAATATTGTCTGGAGCGCAGGTTTACTGTTCTGCGTATTTTTTATGAAATAAAGACATTCACTTACTGAGTTTTTTCAGTAAATTTTGGGCGTATGAGTGACACCCGCTATCACTTTCATTGCGCGGGCTTTGTTAAATAAAAACGTTTGACGATAGCCTGGTGATAATTATTTCTTTGGGAAAAGTAAGGAATTATTCCAGCCATAATAATAGATCTACGTCATATACATGATATATCCAATGTTGCGCTATTCAATAAGATATTCCTCATGGCGCAGGTCAGTATTGCGATTAAGAGGAAATGAATTTGATATAAAGGCACACACGCCGTTACATATTTTACACTTTGTCTTGCCTTTACCCCTCATCAGGAAAATCTCAAAATCGTTGTCCCGGCTTGATGCAGGTCGCGGAATGAAAATAAAGCAGCACGCATTTTTCGTGGTACGGGTTGTTTTTACTCCTTTATATTTTCCGCCAACTGCCGATAACGTCATCGGTCCCTCTATTGCGCAATCACTGGATATGCGTCTGACAAAGGAATGAAAATGAAAACCGGCACGTTACTTCTGCCCATACTGCTGGCCGCTGCCATTAGCGCGCAAGCCGTTGATCTGCCTGAAACACACGGCAAAAAAATCGTCAGCAATACCGTAAACCCATTACTGATGCTGCGCGTGAATGACCGCATTTCCGCCATGAACCAGGTGGTTTTTGACGACGGGCAACACATTAATCGTTGGGACGGTTTTGACTGCACCACCAACAAAGCGGTGAAGCTTTATTGGGAAATGCTTGATGACAAAGAGGTGGTGATGCGCCGCTTCTACGGCGACAGCTACAACCGTTACGCGGAGCCGAAACCGCAAAGCGAGCTGGATGATGTGGCTAAAAATCTTTGCCAGGCTCCCCGGCTACACAATCCGAGCTGGGTCTATATCGAGAAAAAGTCGAAATACGACACGCCAATCCTGGTGGATACGGCTTCTGTGTTGCGGGTAAATAAGGTGCTGATCGCTAAAATTGGCTTCGAATACAGCGAGATCACTTTCGATCCGCCGTATGACGCACCGTACGATATGAAGATTGAAGTGCATGGGTATAACTGCGAAACCCAGCATGACGTTGTGATGGCCGGGCTGGATATCACACCAGAGGGTTATGTCTCTGATAGCCTGACCGGTAAAGCGGCACAGCGTCGGGCGGAGGATTTTACTAGCACACCGGCCACCACTGCTGCGTTCAAACAGCTTTGCGCCATGAGCACGCCTTCTGCGTTTAAAGGAGAAGGGGTGTATGTTCCGTCAACGAAGAAAAAAAGTGTTTCCTCGCTGGGTCGGATGCTACCGGATTTCAGCAACAATTCATCACAGTGGATGGCCCAGTTCCCGCTCCCTGCTGATATCGAAAAACAGGCTCTGCAAATCGTTAATCCGTGGGCCAAGCCGCGCTTTAAAAAGCTGACATGGAACATGCAGTGGAGCGATAACGATGTCGTACCGATGCAACTGGATGTTCAACCCAACGGGCTCATGTTGCTGCTGGAAAACTACAAGATGTTCAAGGCGCAGCGCCTGACGCTGGGCAACCTCGGGCAGCTAAAAGGTGCCATCAGTCTGAGTTACACACCAACGGTAATCAGTGAACTTCACACCAACCTGCGTTTCCCGCTGCACCAGGGGCAGACATTCACCTTTGATACGGTTGCGCCAAAAACGGACAAAGATGAGAAGAACACGGTGATTAACCGTCGTTGTGAAGTGACCGGCAGTGATGACGCGCGCCAGGTAAGCAGTGCGCTCAGCGGACGTTACTGGAAAGTGGCCTGTGAGATAGAAAGCGATGGCGATACGCAAAAAGAGACGCTGGCATGGCTGTCTGATTTGAATGTCTTTATGCCGTTAACCCAGTGGGTAAAAGGCAAAGAGGTACCGGTGAACGTGACAAACGTTGAGGTAACGCGCTAGTCAAAGGTCAACCTGGGCCACCTGGCTCAGGTTGACTTATCAACCCTGACCGCTTTTCCGCAGCGTATTGGGTTCTCCATATTCTCTTCCGTTTTTCTTCATAATTTCCCGACATTTCACGCCCATAATCCCCGATCGCGCGCTTTGCCCGCAAAGCAATTTTCGTTAATAACGCTATTAATTTCGGTAAGTTACGTTCAATTGTCGCGCTAATTATTGCCGTTATTCCTCTCATTGCCTGTTAGTGTTTTGTCGCAACATAAGTCATACGCACAGCACAAGCAGGAACTATAACAATGTCTATAACTTCAAAAGCAGACGTTTCGTCTGTTCAATTTCTTGGGATGGCGCCTTTTTTACGCATGAGTATCGCGGGAATCGATTTTTCCACCATTACGCAGCAGATGGTTGCACAGGTAGAAAATAGCCCCGACGACGCTGTCCTATGGATGAATCTCTCCACCGCCATGATGAGCCTCAAGCATGAAGCGCTGGGCTTACAAATTCAGGAACAAGCGCTGGCAATGCAGCGCGTTTATTACTGGCCTGCGCGTCAGCCAGCAAAAATACGGCTGTTGATGCTCATGGTGCCCGGCAATCTCTCCGCCAATATCCCGCTCGATTGCCTGCTGGAAGAGAGCGACGTCGATTTGATTTACTACTTTGTTGATCCAAACGCTGAAAACCCGCTGACGTCGCCAGTACCTGAGCACGATCTGGTGATGGTGGCAATCGGAGCCAGCGATGAGCAGGCAAGCGTGCTATTGCGCCTCGAATATACCCTGCGCGGCTGGTCGAAACCGATACTTAACCCGCCGAAAAACGTCCCCACTTCCGAGCGGCATAACGCGAGCTTGCTGCTGCAAAATGTGCCTGGTTTGGTTATCTGCCCGGCACTGCATGCTACTCGGCTGGCGTTGCAGGCTGTTGCATGCGGTCAAAAAACACTGCCACAGATTGTCGAAAACCATGACTTCCCGATAATCGTGCGCCCGGTGGGCAGCCACGGTGGCCACGGACTGCAAAAAATCGATGCGGCGGATGAGCTGGAGTCTTATCTGGCGCAAACCGCAGGAGATGATTTTTTTGTTTCGCGCTTCGTTGATTACCGTGGCGGCGATGGGATGTTTCGCAAAATGCGGCTGGTGTTGATCGACGGTAAGCCGTTTGCCTGCCATATGGGCGTTTCCGCGCACTGGATGATCCACTACGTCAACGCCGGGATGTATGAAGATGCGGATAAACGTGCGCAGGAAGCCCGCTTTTTCAATACCTTTGCCGATTTCGCCGGGCGCCATCACGCAGCCCTGGCGGCCATCAGCCAGCGCTGCGGGCTTGAATACATCGGTATCGACTGCGCGGAAACCGCAGATGGCGAGCTGCTGATTTTCGAAATTGACCCGGCCATGGTCGTCCACGCTATGGACGATGAAGCCATGTTCCCCAATAAGCAAATTCATATGCATAAAGTCAAAACCGCGATGCGCGAGATGTTATTTCAGCGCGCTGGCGTTTCGTTTTAACCTTTTTTCAGGCAGGGAAAATATGTCACTTAATCCAAATAATGCCCTCAATTTTTCCGGCGGGCCGGGCGCGCTGCCGGACGTTGTTTTACGCCAGGTTCAGCAGGCAATCATTAATGTCCCGGAAGTTGGTTTGTCGGTTCTCGGCATTAGCCACCGTTCAGAATGGTTTGCGAATGTGGTGCGGGAAACTGAAAACAACATTCGCACGCTGCTCGGTTTGCCCGCCGATTTCCATATTCTGTTTTTACAGGGCGGCGCAACACAGCAGTTCTCCATGGTGCCGATGACGCTGTTGCGCGGCAAAAAACACCCCGCAGAGTATTTCGACACCGGTTACTGGAGCCGCAAAGTGATTACCGAAGCGATGCGTGAAGGCCCGGTTCGCGTTATCTGGAGCGGTGAAAAGGAGGGCTATCGCCGCCTGCCGGGCGATGATGAACTCGATTTCTCGCCCGATGCGCCCTACATTCATTACGTCTCGAATGAAACGGTGGAGGGTCTGCAATTTAACCGTGTTCTGGGACGCGATGATGTGCCGCGGGTCTGCGACATGTCCTCGGACTTTTTATCCAAACCGTGCGACGCCGGAAAGTTTTCGCTGATCTACGCCCATGCGCAGAAAAACATTGGCCCGGCGGGTGTGACGATTGTGCTGGTGCGCGACAGCGTGGTGCAAAACGCGCCGCACAACCTGCCAGCCTTTCTGGACTATCGCCGCCAGGTGGAATCTCACTCCAATCTGAATACACCGCCGGTGTTCGCCATTTACGTTGTGTTGCTGGTAACCCGCTGGTTGCTCAATGAGGTGGGTGGGCTGGAAAACATGGCGCGGATAAACCAACAAAAAGCGCGGCTGCTTTACAGCCTGATTGATGACAGCGACGGTTTTTACCGCAACTGGGGCGATGCCGCTTTTCGTTCCGATATGAATGCCGCATTCACGCTGCCTACGCCCGATCTGGAAGATAAATTCCTGCACGACGCGGCAGCGGCGGGCTTCTCCGGTCTTGGCGGCCACCGGGCTATCGGCGGCGTGCGCGCTTCCATCTATAACGCACTGACGCTCAAGGCGGTGGAAAAGCTGGGCGAATTTATGGAAGATTTCCGCTTTAAGCAGCACGCAAAAGCGTAATTCTCCAGAGCCATGCGTTGAGGTTTCCGTCAACGCATGGCGCTATCAGTAGCGGCGGAATGAAGAGAGTTTATGCAACTGGCGACCACGGCCGTCAAAGTTGTCCTCGTTCAGCCAGCTATTCATCATCGACGAGAGACCCGACCATTCGCGCACGGTAATCGAGAACACCGTAATATCGCTAAGCCGCCCTTTGCGGATTTTCTTCTCCCGCAAAATCCCTTCTTTCACAAAACCAATGCGTTCCGCCGAATGAATCGCGTCCGCGTTATAACTGCCGGTGCGCCATTCACATCTGCGATACTTCAACTGGTCGAAAAAGTAAGACAAAACAAGATAAAGGCTTTCGGTACTCATGCGTGTTCTTTTCATTAACGGCGTCCAGTTAACGTCGCCAATATCAAAAGAACCATTTTCCTGATCGAATTTCCCGGTATAAAAAATGCCTTTTATTTGCTTATCCTCTTTATCTTGTACCGCAAAATAGATTCTGTCAGGGCGTGACGCGAGATTTCTGAGGTAGGCATAACATGCGGTCATATCTTTCGGCCGGGGATCTTCAAGATAGGTCCAGTCCCGGTCATCATCAATGCTTTGCCATTCCGGGAAGAGATCTTCCGCGTGATCCACGACAAGCGGTATAACGTCGCAGTAACGGCCTTTAAGCGAAATTTTTTCTGGCAGCGGGCGTTTTGTCCAATCCTGGATTTCCTGACCAATGCGCTGTCCATACTGATTAAAAAATTCCATTATCCCCTCCTGATTATTACGAATTTATTGCTGCTTAACTCTTATTAAATGGGTGTTAAATGGCAGTGACGTATAGAGCTATATTTTATCGGCAAATAATTATGAGACTTTATATAATCACGCAAATAATATAACGGCAGGTGTTTTAAAAACTTATACTGCTTTTCATCTGGCGTGTCTTCGCTTTCGCGTGAAAGTGGGATAATACTCGCGAAACATTTATTGCATAATTTTACTTAGCGCTTTTGAATAACACGGTTGCAACAGCACAATAGCAATTTAGCGGCATAAGATTTGACCTAAGCGTCATTTTTTAGCGATTATTCAGCGTTTGCTTGTAAAAAAATGACTCTTTTTTTAGTAGGTTAATCGTGGATTAGGATAATTCCTGGCATTTCTTGCCGCGAAAAACCAGACAATATTGATCTTTTTGTTTACAGCAATCGTGCGGTAGCTTTTTCTCAAACCCGTAACGTTAAACTTCTGGACAGCACCCGGAATCGTGCGTGTCCCTACGTCAGGATCCGATTTATGAGCAATCGAATTACTGTTCAGTTACCCGTCGAAGGACTGCTTTTCTGGAAAATCTCCGGGCGGGAAGCGCTGTCTGAAGCCTTTACTTTTAACCTGCAACTGCTGGGTACCGACGCGCGAATGGACCGCAGCACGCTACTCGGTAAATCGGTGACTGTCGCTATTCCAACACAAACGTTAACCGGCGCGCCGCGTTACCTTAACGGCAAAATCACCCGTGTGGCGGTGAGCGCAATCGAGCTTTCCGGCACCCGCTACGCGGTGTATCAACTCACCGTGGAGCCGGATCTCTGGCCGATGAAGCGCGATCGCAATTTGCGTATCTTCCAGGGCCAGACAGTACCGCAAATCGTTAAAACCTTGCTCGGTGAATACCAGGTCAATATTGAAGACAAACTGACCGGCAGCTACCGCATCTGGGACTACTGCGTGCAGTATCAGGAGAGCAGCTTTGATTTCATCAGCCGTCTGATGGAGCTGGAAGGTATTGCTTACCACTTCCGCCACGAAGCGGACAAACATACGCTGGTACTGACAGATGCGGCCACACAGCATGATCCCTTCAGCGGTTACGAAACCATTCCTTATCACCAGACACCTTCCGGCGGCAGCACCGATGAAGAGGGCATCAGCCAGTGGGCGCTGGAAGATAGCGTAACGCCGGGGCTCTACAGCCTTGATGACTACGACTTCCGCAAACCCAACGCATGGCTGTTCCAGGCGCGGCAAAACCCGAATTCTCCCTCGCCGGGCACCATCGATGTTTACGACTGGCCGGGGCGCTTTGTCGAACACGGTCACGGTGAGTTTTACGCCCGCATCCGCCAGGAACGCTGGCAGGTTGAGCATCAGCAAATTGAAGGCACGGCGACGGCGATTGGTATTGCGCCGGGCAGCACGTTCCAGTTGACCAATGCGGCGTTCTTTAACGATAACGGCGAATATCTGGTGACGACGGCGAACTACTTTTTCGAAGAGAACCGCTATGCCAGCGGCGCCGACAGCGAAACCATTCACCGCATTGATTTCAGCGTTATCCCCTCATCCGTGGTTTATCGCCCGGCGCAGCAAACCGCATGGCCGCGCACTTACGGCCCACAAACCGCGCGCGTTGTCGGCCCGCAGGGCGAAAGCATCTGGACGGATAAATATGGCCGCGTGAAGGTGAAATTTCATTGGGATCGGCTGGCAAAAGGCGATGACACCAGCTCCTGCTGGGTGCGCGTTTCCAGCGCATGGGCTGGCCAGGGGTTCGGTGGCGTGCAGATCCCGCGCGTGGGCGACGAAGTCGTTATCGACTTTATCAACGGCGACCCGGACCGGCCGATCATCACCGGGCGCGTCTATAACGAAGCGAGTATGCCGCCGTGGGCGCTTCCTGCTGCCGCCACGCAAATGGGCTTCCTCAGCCGCTCGAAAGACGGTTCGGTCGATAATGCCAACGCCCTGCGTTTTGAAGACAAAGCGGGCGAAGAGCAGGTGTGGATCCAGGCGGAACGTAACATGGATACGCACGTCAAAAACGACGAGACGCACAGCGTTGGCGGTTCACAGACCGTGAGCGTCACCCGCGATTACACCGGCTCGGTGGCAGGCAAACACACCCAGGCAACGCAGCTCACACACGAGCAGGTGGTTGGCGGTGGGTTCACACAGATGGTGCAAGGGCCGCTGGTGCAGGCTTCTGACAACAGCATTCAACTGGTGGCCGGTCAATCGGTACTGACGCTGGGCGCGAACGGCACCGTCACGCTGAAATGCGTGGACTTTCAGATCGATGCTATCGGTTCGGGCGCTATCAACACCGCGGGCTTGCTGGATTTAAACCTGACAAAACCGACAAAAGGTGAAGATGCGCAACCCACCATTGCGCAGATCCAGGCGGCGGTAAAAGCGGCATTTAATCAAGGGACGGATAAATAATGGCGACGGCGCAATTTGTACTCTCCGAAGGCGAACTCACGCTGCCGGATGCCTACCAGGATCGCAGCATTAACGTGCTGAAATTCAAAGAGAACAACGCCACGCTGGTGATCACCCGTGCGTGGGACATCAAACCCGGCGACGAAGAGAGTTTCCTTAACCAGCAACTGGCGAAAGTGAAACGCAGCATGCGCAAAGTGGTGACGGGTGAAACGCAGGACTGCACGGTTGCTGGTCAGCCTGCCCGCGAAGTGTCGCTGCGTTTCGAAAACCAGGGCGCAGTGATATATGAAAAACTCGCCGTGACCCGCATTGACGACCATCTGCTGGTGCTGACGCTCAGCCGTACAATGCCGTTTGATACGGACGCCGACGCGTTCTGGACATCAATCCGCACAGGTTTACAGCTGAGGGCGTAAGGATGACGGATTACATCGCGGCCCGCATTGACGACCCGCTGGTTCATAGTTCTGCGCTGGCGGATCTGGTCAGTGGGTTGGTCGAAGGGGCGATTGTTCTGGGGATTGTGTTCGTCGCCGGAACGGGCATTGGCGCCGTGGTGGGCGCGGTGGCAATTGGCGCGCTGATGGTCAGCGGTACGCTGGGCAAAATTGGCGATGCGGCCGGGAAAATGGTGGATGCGCTCATCGACCCCGGACCGCCGGATGCGCATATCGTATCCGGCTCGGACGATGTCTTTATCATGAAAAAAAAGGCCGCGCGCGCCGCCGCGACGGTAGACAGGGACTATTTACAAAACCTTGCCGCCGCGCCTGCCGATGAGAGCATCGACTGGGCGGCCATCGGCATGTTAGCCCTCGCCGGGGCAGCGGCGGTGATGAAAACCGCCCTGAACCCGAGTGCGGCGCTGCTTGCGGTTGCCGAACGCGCCAGCCATCTCACGCTCGACGACATGAAAAAGTGGGGCTCCAACCTGTGGGATGATTTGACGCAGCCGATGGTGGAGAGCGCCGATCCGCATGCCACACCGATGCCGAAAGATAATGTTGACTGTAAAAAAGGGCACATGGTTACCAGCAGTAACTTTGTCGCCCAGGGTTCCAGAACCGTTTTAATCAACAACCAGCCAGCCGCGCGCAACGGCGAGAAAAGTACCTGCGAAGCCGAAATCAAAGTCAAAGAAGATCCGCGCGTGCGCATCGGCGGCGAAACCATTACCGTGCGCGACATCCGCAGCGGCAAAAACCAGCTCGCATACCTGATTGGCAACCTGCTGGGGAGCCTGGGCATCGGTGCGCTGTCGCGCCTGATAAAAATGGCCTGTGAGCGCCAGCTTGTTCGCGGCCTGCTCAAAGAGATCATCTGCCCGCTTGGCGGCATGGCTGTTTCGCAGATTGTTTCCGCAGCGGCCATCAGCGCGGTGAATACCGCTTTCCCGGTGAATATTCCCACCGGGGCGAAAGTCCTCGCCAAAGAAGAGGATCTCGATTTTGTGCTGCCAGACCGTATGCCACTTTACTGGCAGCGCATCTACCACAGCCGTAACCGCGCCACCGGCATGCTCGGCACCGGCTGGATGCTGCCGTTTGAAACACGATTGCTGCGTCTGGCAGATAACCAGCTGATCTTCCGCGATATGAGCGGGCGCGAGCTGGGGATGGGCGAAGTGCTCAGCGGCGATATGGTTTTCTACCCGGAAGATGGCCTGAAGCTGTTTTGCAGCCCCAACGGGGCGATGGTTATTCAAACCGGCGGCGGTGAGCAGCAAATTTATGAGCCGGACCCAACGCGGCCTGGCGAGTGGCGCATGCACCGTCTGTATGACCGCCACGAAAACGCCCACTATTTTAGCTGGAACGAACAAGGTCAACTGGCGCGTATCTCCAGCGATAACGAAGCGCTCGACGTGGAACTGGAGTACGAAGCGGAGTTCGGGCGGTTGCGTGCGGTTTACCAGGTTTGCGGCGGCGCGCGCCATCTGCTGGTGTCCTATCGCTATAACGAACAAGGGCAACTTATTACCGTTACCGACGCCGATGATATCGTCACCCGTCAGTTTGGCTGGGATCGCGCCAGCGATATGCTGGCCTGGCACGGCTTTTCGACCGGCTTAACCGTCCATTACCAGTGGCGTCCCGCAGCCGATTCCAGCCACTGGCGCGTGAGCGCCTATCAGGTGCATGACGAACAAGGCACGGTGCTGGAAAACTGGCGTATCGATGCTGATGAAGCCAAACGCTACGCCCGCGTCAGCAATGATGAAGGCGTGGTGAGTGAGCACCACTGGGATGCGCTGTATCGCATCACGAACTATACCGATGTGCACGGCGGCAACTGGCAATTTAGCTGGTCGGGGAAATCCGAGCAGCCGCTTGCTGTGATTCAGCCGGACGGCGGTCGCTGGGAATATGCGTGGGACGATCGCGGCAACATGACGCTGGAACGCGATCCGCTTGACCGCGCGACGCTGAAAACCTGGCATCCACTGTACGACTTCCCGCTGACCGAGGTGTTACCGGACGGCGCAAGCTGGCGCTATGAATACAACCTGGCGGGCGATGTGGTGTCGTTGACCGACCCGGAAGGTGGTGTAACGCGCTTTGAGTGGAACGACCAGGGCGATTTACTCCGCCGCATCGACGCGCTGGAAAACAGCCACCGCTTCTGTTGGGACGCGCTGGGGCAGCTGATCCGCGAAGAGGATTGTTCCGGTAATCTGAGCCGCCGCCAGTATGACGATGCCGGTCGGCTTGAGTTGACTACCGATCCGATGGGCAACACCGAACGCTATATCTGGAGCCCGGCAGGTCGCCTCAAAACGTTCATCCGCGCCGATGGCCGCGAAACCCTGTTCAGGTACAACAAAGCCGGGCTGTTATGCGGGCAGAGCGTAGATGGCGTCAGTGAGCGGAAAGTGACGCTTAACGTGCGCGGGCAAGTGACCGAAGCCATCGATCCCGCCGGGCATGTCACCCGTTTCCGCTTTAACCGCGCGGGTCGCCTGGTAACGCTGACCAACGCCAACAACCAGCAATGGCGCTTTGATTACACCGCCACCGGTTTGCTGACGCGCCAGTATGATTACGCCGGACGGCAAACCGAGTACCAGTACAACGCTCTGCAACAAGTCGCCACGCTGGTTCGCCACCCTGTTAGCGGCAGCAATCTGCCGCCGCAGGTGATGAATTACGAATATGACGCGCTTGGGCGCATGGTCGCGCGGGAAACCGAGCAGCACCGCACCGAGTACCGCTATAGCGAACTGGCAACGGAAGTGCGCCGCTATGTCTACAGCGAGTGGCGTCAGGCGGCGATTGATATGCGCGAACCGGAAAACGCAGAAGTGATTGTTTTCCAGCGCAATAAACTTGGCGACCTGGTCAGCGAGGAGAACTTCGCGGGCAAATTCGAACACCAGTACGACGCATTAAGTAACCTCAGCGCCACCACCTTCCCGGACGGACGGCAGATGCAGTATCTGCGCTACGGCACCGGGCATTTGCTGGAGATGCAGCTCGTATTCGGCGGCAAAACGCTGCCCATTACCGGCTATCAGCGCGACAAACTGCACCGCGAAACCCATCGCACGCTGGGCGCGCTGGATCTGGAAACGCAGTACGACATCGCCGGACGTATCACGCAGCGACGCTGCATGGACAATGTGCGTGACCGGCTGGTCTTCGAACGCCGTTACCAGTGGGATCGCGCCGACCAGATTATCCGCCAGATGTATACCGACGGCGCGCCGCCAACCCCTGCGGAGAAATATCGTCAGTCGCTGTGGGGCTACGACGCGGCAGGGCGCATGACGCAGAGCATCCAGCCAACCGGCGAGGAACGTTTCTGGTATGACGCGGCGGATAACCGCACCACGCCGGATTTACCGCCGGTGTGGGACAATCTACTGAAACGC
>NZ_SJOP01000035.1 GCF_004331415.1 Kosakonia quasisacchari | reverse complement strand
GAGCTAATTAATTAGCTTTGAATTGAAAGAGGGCGCTTCGGCGCCCTTTTTGCTGCTCGCTATTTACGGTCGAAATATTTGTTGGAAATTAAGCCCCGCTGCGAGCGAGCAGCTTTACAGTTGGGCTATTGTAATCGCAACCATTCTCATTTACACTTTGCGCAGAAATTGAACGGGAGTGATCATGTACGTTTGTTTGTGTAATGGTGTGAGTGATAAAAAAATTCGCCAGGCAGTGCGCCAGTTTCATCCGCAATCATTTCAGCAGCTCCGCAAGTTTGTTCCGGTTGGAAATCAGTGTGGTAAATGTGTTCGCGCAGCAAGAGAGATCATGCAAGACGAACTTACCCAGATGCCGGAATACAAAGAGATTGCCTGAGCCCTTATCTTTTTTTTGACATCCCTGTAGCCCCATCTACGCTTCAATGAGTGGAAGCGGAGGGACTACATAATGAAAGGTGATGTTAAAATCATAAATTATCTCAATAAATTATTGGGAAATGAGCTTGTCGCAATAAACCAATACTTTCTCCACGCGAGAATGTTCAAAAATTGGGGGCTGACGCGCCTCAACGATGTCGAATACCATGAATCTATTGATGAAATGAAACACGCCGATCTTTACATTGAGCGTATTTTGTTTCTTGAAGGTATCCCTAATTTGCAGGATTTGGGCAAACTTGGGATTGGTGAAGATGTTGAAGAGATGCTGCAATCCGATCTCAGGTTGGAACTGGAAGGCGCGAAGGATTTGCGCGAAGCCATCGCTTATGCAGATAGCGTCCATGACTACGTTAGCCGCGACATGATGATCAAGATTCTTGCCGAGGAAGAGCATCATATTGATTGGCTGGAAACAGAACTGGATCTAATAAGCAAAATTGGCCTTCAGAACTATCTCCAGTCGCAAATCAAAGTGGAATAGCAGTTGTAATCACTGAATGGTATCCCGTCAGTAAACCCGCTGCCGCCAGAAATGGCCCGAAAGGCAGTGGGTTTTTTAATGCCTGCAAACTGCGTAATCTGAGTGCGTTAACACTTACCATACTGCAAGCAAATAAGGCGGCTAAAAAAACCAGTCCTGGTAAATTCTGCCAGCCATGCCAGGCACCGAGAGCTGAAAGATATTTTACATCACCGTAGCCGAGCCCTTCCTGTCCGCGCAATGTTTTGTAGCCCCAATAAATAACAGCAAATCCCATGTAACCTGCCGCCGCGCCTATGACCGCCTGCTGCAATAGTTCAGCATTTGCGAAGCAGTGCCAAATTAGTCCCGCCCAAAGAAGAGGACAGGTGAACCGATCTGGCAGTAACCCGGTACGAATGTCGTACCAGACAAGCATCAGATTGAGTAACAGATAAACAGCGAGAAAAAACACGGTGTCCTGCCATATAAGTCAGTAACTGGTGGCATACAGAATGCGAAATTGCTGTGTGAACGCCAATTAACTATTGCTGATGTTGCGTAGCCGTTCGTGAGAAATATCGCTGCTTTATTGCTGTTACGTTTACCCTGCGAGCATGCTCGCAGCACTGCTTAATTTCTAAACTCTGCTTGCGTCTGGCTCAGATTTACGTATAATGCGCGGGCTTGTCGTAAATGACGGCGGGTTCAATCTGAACCACAACGGTGTTGTTTAGCCGTTACAATGCCCCCAATCGGGGGGCTACGTAAGAACGATTACACTCCCCCATCAATCGTAATGGGTGTGAGGAGTAATTATTTTCGTCTATAAATAATTGGAGCTCTGGTCTCATGCAGAACCAAAGAATCCGTATCCGTCTTAAAGCGTTTGATCATCGTCTGATCGATCAATCAACCGCGGAAATCGTCGAGACTGCTAAGCGCACTGGTGCGCAAGTCCGTGGTCCGATCCCGCTGCCGACCCGCAAAGAGCGCTTCACCGTTCTGATCTCCCCGCACGTTAACAAAGACGCGCGCGATCAGTACGAAATCCGCACTCACAAGCGTCTGGTTGACATCGTTGAGCCAACCGAAAAAACCGTTGATGCTCTGATGCGTCTGGACCTGGCTGCCGGTGTAGACGTGCAGATCAGCCTGGGTTAATCAGGTCATCGAGCGATTGAGAGGTTGAAACAATGATTGGTTTAGTCGGTAAAAAAGTGGGCATGACCCGCATCTTCACTGAAGATGGCGTATCTATCCCAGTAACCGTAATCGAAGTTGAAGCAAACCGCGTTACTCAGGTTAAAGACCTGGCTAACGATGGCTACCGCGCAATTCAGGTTACCACCGGTGCTAAAAAAGCTAACCGTGTAACCAAACCGGAAGCGGGTCACTTCGCCAAAGCTGGCGTTGAAGCTGGCCGTGGTCTGTGGGAATTCCGTCTGGCTGACGGCGAAGAATTCACCGTGGGTCAGGACATTAGCGTTGAGCTGTTTGCTGAAGTTAAAAAAGTTGACGTAACTGGCACCTCTAAAGGTAAAGGTTTCGCAGGTACCGTTAAGCGCTGGAACTTCCGTACCCAGGACGCTACCCACGGTAACTCCCTGTCTCACCGCGTTCCGGGTTCTATCGGTCAGAACCAGACTCCGGGCAAAGTGTTCAAGGGCAAGAAAATGGCAGGTCAGCTGGGTAATGAGCGCGTAACCGTTCAGAGCCTGGACGTAGTACGTGTTGACGCTGAGCGCAACCTGCTGCTGGTTAAAGGTGCTGTCCCGGGTGCAACCGGTAGCGACCTGATCGTTAAACCAGCTGTGAAGGCGTGAGGAGATAGCAATGGAATTAGTATTGAAAGACGCGCAGAGCGCGCTGACTGTTTCCGAAACTACCTTCGGTCGTGACTTTAACGAAGCGCTGGTACACCAGGTTGTTGTAGCTTATGCAGCTGGTGCTCGTCAGGGTACTCGTGCTCAGAAGACCCGTGCTGAAGTAACTGGTTCCGGTAAAAAACCGTGGCGCCAGAAAGGCACCGGTCGTGCTCGTTCTGGTTCTATCAAGAGCCCGATCTGGCGTTCTGGTGGCGTGACCTTCGCTGCGCGTCCGCAGGACCACAGTCAAAAAGTTAACAAAAAGATGTACCGCGGCGCGCTGAAAAGCATCCTGTCCGAACTGGTACGTCAGGATCGTCTGATCGTTGTCGAGCAGTTCTCTGTTGAAGCACCGAAAACCAAGCTGCTGGCTCAGAAACTGAAAGACATGGCTCTGGAAGATGTGCTGATCATCACCGGTGAGCTGGACGAAAACCTGTTCCTGGCCGCGCGCAACCTGCACAAGGTTGATGTTCGCGACGCGACTGGTATCGACCCGGTTAGCCTGATCGCCTTCGACAAAGTCGTAATGACTGCTGATGCTGTTAAGCAAGTTGAGGAGATGCTGGCATGATTCGTGAAGAACGTCTGCTGAAGGTGCTGCGCGCACCGCACGTTTCTGAAAAAGCGTCTACTGCGATGGAAAAAACAAATACCATCGTTCTCAAAGTTGCTAAAGACGCGACCAAAGCAGAAATCAAAGCTGCTGTGCAGAAACTGTTTGAAGTCGAAGTCGAAGTCGTTAACACCCTGGTAGTTAAAGGGAAAGTTAAACGTCACGGACAGCGTATCGGTCGTCGTAGCGACTGGAAAAAAGCTTACGTCACCCTGAAAGAAGGCCAGAATCTGGACTTCGTTGGCGGCGCTGAGTAAGTCGGAGGAGTAATACAATGGCAGTTGTTAAATGTAAACCGACATCTCCGGGTCGTCGCCACGTTGTTAAAGTGGTTAACCCTGAGCTGCACAAGGGCAAACCTTTTGCTCCGTTGCTGGAAAAAAACAGCAAATCCGGTGGTCGTAACAACAATGGCCGTATCACCACTCGTCATATCGGTGGTGGCCACAAGCAGGCTTACCGTATTGTTGACTTCAAACGCAACAAAGATGGTATCCCGGCAGTTGTTGAACGTCTTGAGTACGATCCGAACCGTTCCGCGAACATCGCGCTGGTTCTGTACAAAGATGGCGAACGCCGTTACATCCTGGCCCCTAAAGGCCTGAAAGCTGGCGACCAGATTCAATCTGGCGTTGATGCTGCAATCAAAGCAGGTAACACCCTGCCGATGCGCAATATCCCGGTTGGTTCTACCGTTCATAACGTAGAAATGAAACCAGGTAAAGGCGGTCAGCTGGCTCGTTCCGCTGGTACTTACGTTCAGATCGTTGCTCGCGATGGTGCTTATGTCACCCTGCGTCTGCGTTCTGGTGAAATGCGTAAAGTCGAAGCAGAATGCCGTGCGACTCTGGGCGAAGTTGGCAATGCTGAGCATATGCTGCGCGTTCTGGGTAAAGCCGGTGCTGCACGCTGGCGTGGTGTTCGTCCTACCGTTCGCGGTACTGCGATGAACCCAGTCGACCACCCACATGGTGGTGGTGAAGGTCGTAACTTTGGTAAGCACCCGGTAACCCCGTGGGGCGTTCAGACCAAAGGTAAGAAGACCCGCAGCAACAAGCGTACTGATAAATTCATCGTACGTCGCCGTAGCAAATAATTTTAGAGGATAAGCCATGCCACGTTCTCTCAAGAAAGGTCCTTTTATTGACCTGCACTTGCTGAAGAAGGTAGAGAAAGCGGTGGAAAGCGGAGACAAGAAGCCCCTGCGCACTTGGTCCCGTCGTTCAACGATCTTTCCTAACATGATCGGTTTGACCATCGCTGTCCATAATGGTCGTCAGCACGTTCCGGTATTTGTTTCCGACGAAATGGTCGGTCACAAACTGGGTGAATTCGCACCGACTCGTACTTATCGCGGCCACGCTGCTGATAAAAAAGCGAAGAAGAAATAAGGTAGGAGGAAGAGATGGAAACTTTAGCTCAACATCGCCATGCTCGTTCTTCTGCTCAGAAGGTTCGCCTTGTTGCTGACCTGATTCGCGGTAAGAAAGTGTCGCAGGCCCTGGATATTCTGACCTACACCAATAAGAAAGCGGCTGTACTGGTCAAGAAAGTTCTGGAATCTGCCATTGCTAACGCTGAACACAACGATGGCGCTGACATTGACGATCTGAAAGTTACGAAAATTTTCGTAGACGAAGGCCCGAGCATGAAGCGCGTTATGCCGCGTGCGAAAGGTCGTGCAGATCGCATCCTGAAGCGCACCAGCCACATCACTGTGGTTGTGTCCGATCGCTGAGACTCTGGAGACTAGCAATGGGTCAGAAAGTACATCCTAATGGTATTCGCCTGGGTATTGTAAAACCATGGAACTCAACCTGGTTTGCGAACACCAAAGAATTCGCTGACAACCTGGACAGCGATTTTAAAGTACGTCAGTACCTGACTAAGGAACTGGCTAAAGCGTCTGTATCTCGTATCGTTATCGAGCGTCCGGCTAAGAGCATCCGTGTGACCATTCACACTGCTCGCCCGGGTATCGTTATCGGTAAAAAAGGTGAAGACGTTGAGAAACTGCGCAAGGTCGTAGCGGATATCGCTGGCGTTCCTGCTCAGATCAATATCGCCGAAGTTCGTAAACCTGAACTGGACGCAAAATTGGTTGCTGACAGCATCACTTCTCAGCTGGAACGTCGTGTTATGTTCCGTCGTGCTATGAAGCGTGCTGTACAGAACGCAATGCGTCTGGGCGCTAAAGGTATCAAAGTTGAAGTTAGCGGCCGTCTGGGCGGCGCGGAAATCGCACGTACTGAATGGTACCGTGAAGGTCGCGTTCCGCTGCACACTCTGCGTGCTGACATCGACTACAACACCTCCGAAGCGCACACCACTTACGGTGTAATCGGCGTAAAAGTGTGGATCTTCAAAGGCGAGATCCTTGGTGGTATGGCTGCAGTTGAACAACCGGAAAAACCGGCTGCTCAACCTAAAAAGCAGCAGCGTAAAGGCCGTAAATAAGGAGCGTCGCTGATGTTACAACCAAAGCGTACAAAATTCCGTAAAGTGCACAAAGGCCGCAACCGTGGTCTCGCGCAGGGCACGGATGTGAGCTTCGGCACTTACGGTCTGAAAGCTGTTGGCCGTGGTCGTCTGACCGCTCGTCAGATCGAAGCGGCACGTCGTGCTATGACTCGTGCTGTTAAGCGTCAGGGTAAGATCTGGATCCGTGTATTCCCGGACAAACCGATCACCGAGAAGCCGCTGGAAGTTCGTATGGGTAAAGGTAAAGGTAACGTAGAGTATTGGGTTGCCTTGATTCAGCCGGGTAAAGTCCTGTACGAAATGGACGGTGTTCCGGAAGAGCTGGCCCGTGAAGCCTTCGAGCTGGCAGCAGCAAAACTGCCGATTAAAACCACCTTTGTAACTAAGACGGTGATGTAATGAAAGCAAAAGAGCTGCGTGAAAAGAGCGTTGAAGAGCTGAACACCGAGCTGCTTAACCTGCTGCGCGAGCAGTTCAACCTGCGTATGCAGGCTGCAAGTGGCCAGCTGCAACAGACTCACCTGTTGAAGCAAGTGCGTCGTAATGTCGCACGCGTTAAGACTTTACTGACTGAGAAGGCGGGTGCGTAATGACCGATAAAATCCGTACTCTGCAAGGTCGTGTTGTTAGCGACAAAATGGAGAAATCCATTGTTGTAGCTATCGAGCGTTTTGTGAAACACCCGATCTACGGTAAATTCATCAAACGTACGACTAAACTGCACGTACATGACGAGAACAACGAATGCGGTACTGGCGACGTGGTTGAAATCCGCGAATGCCGTCCGCTGTCCAAGACTAAGTCCTGGACGCTGGTTCGCGTTGTAGAGAAAGCGATTCTGTAATAGAGTACGCGTTCTCAAACGAATAAACGGCTCAGCGATGGGCCGTTTATTTTTTCTACCCATATCAAGGAAGCGGTGTTATAATGCTGCGCCCCCGATATGGGGCTTTTTATCGACCCTGATTTTAGGGTCTTCAGTAGTAGTTGACATTAGCGGAGCACTGAAATGATCCAAGAACAGACTATGCTGAACGTCGCCGACAACTCCGGTGCACGTCGCGTAATGTGTATCAAGGTTCTGGGTGGCTCGCACCGTCGCTACGCAGGCGTAGGCGACATCATCAAGATCACCATCAAGGAAGCGATTCCGCGTGGCAAGGTCAAAAAAGGTGATGTGCTGAAGGCGGTAGTGGTGCGCACCAAGAAGGGTGTTCGTCGCCCGGACGGTTCTGTCATTCGCTTCGATGGTAATGCATGCGTTATTTTGAACAATAACAGCGAGCAACCTATCGGTACGCGTATTTTTGGGCCGGTAACTCGTGAACTTCGTAACGAGAAGTTCATGAAAATTATCTCTCTGGCACCAGAAGTACTCTAAGGAGCGAATCATGGCAGCGAAAATCCGTCGTGATGACGAAGTTATCGTGTTAACCGGTAAAGATAAAGGTAAGCGCGGTAAAGTAAAAAATGTTCTGTCTTCCGGCAAGATCATTGTTGAAGGTATCAACCTGGTTAAGAAACATCAGAAGCCGGTTCCGGCCCTGAATCAACCGGGTGGCATCGTTGAAAAAGAAGCTGCAATTCAGGTTTCTAACGTTGCGCTCTTCAATGCGGCAACCGGCAAGGCCGACCGTGTAGGCTTTAGATTCGAAGACGGCAAAAAAGTCCGTTTCTTTAAATCTAACAGCGAAACTATCAAGTAATTTGGAGTAGTACGATGGCGAAACTGCATGATTACTACAAAGACGAAGTAGTTAAGAAACTCATGACTGAGTTTAGCTACAATTCTGTCATGCAAGTCCCTCGGGTCGAGAAGATCACCCTGAATATGGGTGTTGGTGAAGCGATCGCTGACAAGAAACTGCTGGATAACGCAGCAGCTGACCTGGCAGCAATCTCCGGTCAAAAACCGTTGATCACCAAAGCGCGCAAATCTGTTGCGGGCTTCAAAATCCGTCAGGGCTATCCGATCGGCTGTAAAGTGACTCTGCGTGGCGAACGCATGTGGGAGTTCTTTGAGCGCCTGATCACTATTGCTGTACCGCGTATCCGTGACTTCCGTGGCTTGTCCGCTAAGTCTTTCGACGGTCGTGGTAACTACAGCATGGGTGTCCGTGAGCAGATCATCTTCCCAGAAATCGACTACGATAAAGTCGACCGCGTGCGTGGTTTGGATATTACCATTACCACTACTGCGAAATCTGACGAAGAAGGCCGTGCTCTGCTGGCTGCCTTTGACTTCCCGTTCCGCAAGTAAGGTAGGGTTACTTCATGGCTAAGCAATCAATGAAAGCACGCGAAGTTAAACGCGTAGCTTTAGCTGAAAAATACTTCGCGAAACGCGCTGAACTGAAAGCGATCATTTCTGATGTGAACGCTTCCGACGAAGATCGTTGGAATGCTGTTCTCAAGCTGCAGAGTCTGCCGCGTGATTCCAGCCCGTCTCGTCAGCGTAACCGCTGCCGCCAAACTGGTCGTCCGCACGGTTTCCTGCGGAAGTTCGGGTTGAGCCGTATTAAGGTCCGTGAATCCGCTATGCGCGGTGAAATCCCGGGTCTGAAAAAGGCTAGCTGGTAATTGTCACCAATTGAATCACGGGAGTAAAGACAGATGAGCATGCAAGATCCGATCGCGGATATGCTGACCCGTATCCGTAACGGTCAGGCCGCGAACAAAGCTGCGGTCACCATGCCTTCCTCCAGGCTGAAAGTGGCAATTGCCAACGTGCTGAAGGAAGAAGGTTTTATTGAAGATTTTAAAATTGAAGGCGACACCAAGCCGGAACTGGAAGTGACTCTTAAATACTTCCAGGGTAAAGCTGTGGTAGAAAGCATTCAGCGTATCAGCCGCCCAGGTCTGCGCATCTATAAGAAAAAAGATGAGCTGCCGAAAGTTATGGGTGGTATGGGTATCGCAGTTATTTCTACCTCTAAAGGTGTTATGACTGATCGTGCAGCGCGCCAGGCTGGTCTTGGTGGCGAAATTATCTGCTACGTAGCCTAATCGGAGGAAAAAATGTCTCGTGTTGCTAAAGCACCGGTCGTTATTCCTGCCGGCGTTGACGTAAAAATCAACGGTCAGGTTATCACGATCAAAGGTAAAAACGGCGAGCTGACTCGTACTCTCAACGATGCTGTTGTAGTTAACCAAGCAGACAATGCTCTGACTTTCGGTCCGCGTGATGGTTACGCAGACGGTTGGGCTCAGGCTGGTACCGCGCGTGCCCTGCTGAACTCAATGGTTATCGGTGTTACCGAAGGCTTCACTAAGAAGCTGCAGCTGGTTGGTGTAGGTTACCGCGCAGCGGTCAAAGGGAATGTAGTAAACCTGGCTCTGGGTTTTTCTCATCCTGTTGATCATCAACTGCCGGCCGGTATCACTGCAGAATGTCCGTCACAGACTGAAATCGTGCTGAAAGGCGCGGATAAGCAGGTGATTGGCCAGGTTGCAGCAGATCTGCGCGCCTACCGTCGTCCTGAGCCTTACAAAGGCAAGGGTGTTCGTTACGCCGACGAAGTCGTGCGTACCAAAGAGGCTAAGAAGAAGTAAGGTAACACTATGGATAAGAAATCTGCTCGTATCCGTCGTGCGACCCGCGCACGCCGCAAGCTCAAAGAGCTTGGTGCGACTCGCCTGGTGGTACATCGTACCCCGCGTCATATCTACGCCCAGGTAATCGCATCGAATGGTTCTGAAGTTCTGGTAGCTGCTTCTACTGTAGAAAAAGCTATCTCTGAACAACTGAAGTACACCGGTAACAAAGACGCGGCCGCAGCTGTGGGTAAAGCTGTAGCTGAACGCGCTCTGGAAAAAGGCATCAAAGATGTTTCCTTTGACCGTTCCGGGTTCCAATATCATGGTCGCGTCCAGGCACTGGCAGATGCTGCCCGTGAAGCTGGCCTTCAGTTCTAAGGTAGAGGTGTAAGATGGCTCACATCGAAAAACAAGCTGGCGAACTGCAGGAAAAGCTGATCGCGGTAAACCGCGTATCTAAAACCGTAAAAGGTGGTCGTATTTTCTCCTTCACAGCTCTGACTGTTGTTGGCGATGGTAACGGTCGCGTTGGTTTTGGTTACGGTAAAGCCCGCGAAGTTCCGGCAGCGATCCAGAAAGCGATGGAAAAAGCCCGTCGCAATATGATTAACGTCGCGCTGAACCACGGCACCCTGCAGCACCCGGTTAAGGGTACTCACACGGGTTCTCGTGTATTCATGCAGCCGGCTTCCGAAGGTACCGGTATTATTGCCGGTGGTGCAATGCGCGCCGTTCTGGAAGTCGCTGGGGTTCATAACGTTCTGGCTAAAGCATATGGTTCCACCAACCCGATTAACGTGGTTCGTGCAACTATTGATGGCCTGGAAAATATGAAATCCCCGGAAATGGTCGCTGCCAAGCGTGGTAAATCCGTTGAAGAAATTCTGGGGTAATTGACCATGGCAAAGACTATTAAAATCACCCAAACCCGCAGTGCAATCGGTCGTCTGCCGAAACACAAGGCAACGCTGCTTGGCCTGGGTCTGCGTCGTATTGGTCATACTGTTGAACGTGAGGATACTCCTGCGGTTCGCGGTATGGTCAACGCGGTTTCCTTCATGGTTAAAGTTGAGGAGTAAGAGATGCGTTTAAATACTCTGTCTCCGGCCGAAGGCTCCAAAAAGGCGGGTAAACGCCTGGGTCGTGGTATCGGTTCTGGCCTCGGTAAAACCGGTGGTCGTGGTCACAAAGGTCAGAACTCTCGTTCTGGCGGTGGCGTACGTCGCGGTTTCGAGGGTGGCCAGATGCCACTGTATCGTCGTCTGCCGAAATTCGGTTTCACTTCTCGCAAGGCAATGATTACGGCAGAGATTCGTCTGTCCGATCTGGCTAAAGTAGAAGGCGACGTAGTTGACCTGAACACGCTTAAAGCGGCTAACATTATCGGCATCCAGATCGAGTTCGCGAAAGTGATCCTGGCTGGTGAAGTAGCTCGTCCGGTAACTGTTCGTGGCCTGCGTGTGACGAAAGGCGCTCGTGCTGCTATCGAAGCTGCTGGCGGTAAAATTGAGGAATAAGTAGCAGATGGCTAAGCAACCGGGATTAGATTTTCAAAGTGCCAAGGGTGGAATTGGCGAACTGAAACGCAGACTGCTGTTTGTTATCGGTGCGTTGATTGTGTTCCGTATTGGCTCTTTTATTCCGATCCCTGGTATTGATGCCGCTGTACTTGCCAAACTGCTTGAGCAACAGCGTGGCACCATCATTGAGATGTTTAACATGTTCTCTGGTGGTGCTCTTAGCCGTGCTTCTATCTTTGCATTGGGTATCATGCCGTATATTTCGGCATCGATTATTATCCAACTGTTGACGGTCGTTCATCCGGCCTTGGCAGAGCTGAAGAAAGAAGGGGAGTCTGGTCGTCGCAAGATTAGCCAGTACACCCGCTACGGCACTCTGGTGTTGGCGATATTCCAGTCGATCGGTATTGCTACCGGTTTACCGAATATGCCTGGTATGCAAGGTCTGGTTATGAACCCAGGCTTTGCATTCTACTTCACTGCTGTTGTGAGTCTGGTTACGGGAACTATGTTCCTGATGTGGCTCGGTGAACAGATTACTGAGCGCGGTATCGGCAACGGTATCTCGATCATTATCTTTGCCGGCATTGTGGCGGGTCTTCCGCCAGCCATTGCCCATACTATCGAGCAAGCGCGTCAAGGCGACCTGCACTTCCTCCTGTTGCTGTTGGTTGCAGTATTAGTATTCGCAGTGACGTTCTTTGTTGTTTTTGTTGAACGTGGTCAACGCCGCATTGTGGTGAACTATGCAAAACGTCAGCAAGGTCGTCGTGTCTATGCTGCTCAGAGCACACATTTACCGCTGAAAGTGAATATGGCGGGGGTAATCCCGGCAATCTTCGCTTCCAGTATTATTCTGTTCCCTGCAACCATCGCGTCATGGTTTGGGGGCGGTACTGGTTGGAACTGGCTGACAACAATTTCGCTGTATTTGCAGCCTGGGCAACCGCTTTATGTGTTACTCTATGCGTCTGCAATCATCTTCTTCTGTTTCTTCTATACGGCGTTGGTTTTCAACCCGCGAGAAACAGCAGATAACCTGAAGAAGTCCGGTGCATTTGTACCAGGAATTCGGCCGGGAGAGCAAACGGCGAAGTATATCGATAAAGTAATGACACGCCTGACTTTAGTTGGTGCGCTTTATATTACTTTTATTTGCCTGATCCCGGAGTTCATGCGTGATGCGATGAAAGTGCCGTTCTACTTTGGTGGGACTTCGCTGCTTATCGTTGTTGTCGTGATTATGGACTTTATGGCTCAAGTGCAAACTCTGATGATGTCCAGTCAGTATGAGTCTGCCTTGAAGAAGGCGAACCTGAAAGGCTATGGCCGTTAATGGTCGCCCGAGAAGTTACGGAGAGTAAAAATGAAAGTTCGTGCTTCCGTCAAGAAATTATGCCGTAACTGCAAAATCGTTAAACGTGATGGCGTCATCCGCGTGATTTGCAGTGCCGAGCCGAAACATAAACAGCGCCAAGGCTGATTATTTCGCATATTTTTCTTGCAAAGTTGGGTTGAGCTGGCTAGATTAGCCAGCCAATCTTTTGTATGTCTGTACGTATCCATTTGAGTATCCTGAAAACGGGCTTTTCAGCATGGTGCGTGCAAGTAAAATTATAGGAGTGCATAGTGGCCCGTATAGCAGGCATTAACATTCCTGATCAGAAACATGCTGTGATCGCGTTAACTTCGATCTATGGCGTCGGTAAAACCCGCTCCCAAGCCATTCTGGCTGCTGCGGGCATCGCTGAAAATGTTAAGATCAGTGAGCTGTCTGAAGAACAAATCGACACGCTGCGTGACGAAGTTGCCAAATTTGTCGTTGAAGGTGATCTGCGCCGTGAAGTTAGCATGAGCATCAAGCGCCTGATGGATCTTGGTTGCTATCGCGGTTTGCGTCATCGTCGTGGTCTCCCGGTTCGCGGTCAGCGTACCAAGACCAACGCACGTACCCGTAAGGGTCCGCGCAAACCGATCAAGAAATAATCGGGGTGATTGAATAATGGCAAAGGCACCAATTCGCGCACGTAAACGTGTAAGAAAACAAGTCTCTGACGGCGTGGCTCATATCCATGCTTCTTTCAACAACACCATCGTTACTATTACTGATCGTCAGGGTAACGCACTGGGTTGGGCAACAGCCGGTGGTTCCGGTTTCCGTGGTTCTCGCAAATCCACTCCGTTTGCAGCTCAGGTTGCAGCAGAGCGTTGCGCTGAAGCCGTAAAAGAATACGGTATCAAGAATCTGGAAGTTATGGTTAAGGGACCGGGTCCGGGCCGCGAATCTACTATTCGTGCTCTGAACGCCGCTGGTTTCCGCATCACTAATATTACTGATGTGACTCCGATCCCTCACAACGGTTGTCGTCCGCCGAAAAAACGTCGCGTATAACGCGTTCGTTTTCTAGGATTGTTGGAGAAAGAAAATGGCAAGATATTTGGGTCCTAAGCTCAAGCTGAGCCGTCGTGAGGGCACAGACCTGTTCCTTAAGTCTGGCGTTCGCGCGATCGATACCAAGTGTAAAATTGAACAAGCTCCTGGCCAGCACGGTGCGCGTAAACCGCGTCTGTCTGACTATGGTGTGCAGTTGCGTGAAAAGCAAAAAGTTCGCCGTATTTACGGTGTGCTGGAGCGTCAGTTCCGTAACTACTACAAAGAAGCAGCACGTCTGAAAGGCAACACCGGTGAAAACCTGTTGGGTCTGCTGGAAGGTCGTCTGGACAACGTTGTATACCGTATGGGCTTCGGCGCCACTCGTGCTGAAGCACGCCAGCTGGTTAGCCACAAAGCAATCATGGTAAACGGTCGTGTTGTTAACATCGCTTCTTATCAGGTTAGTCCGAATGACGTTGTTAGCATTCGTGAGAAAGCGAAAAAGCAGTCTCGCGTGAAAGCCGCTCTGGAGCTGGCTGAGCAGCGTGAAAAGCCAACCTGGCTGGAAGTTGATGCTGGCAAGATGGAAGGCACGTTCAAGCGTAAGCCGGAGCGTTCTGATCTGTCTGCGGACATTAACGAACACCTGATCGTCGAGCTTTACTCCAAGTAAAGCTTAGTACCAAAGAGAGGACACAATGCAGGGTTCTGTGACAGAGTTTCTAAAACCGCGCCTGGTAGATATCGAGCAAGTGAGTTCGACGCACGCCAAGGTGACCCTTGAGCCTTTAGAGCGTGGCTTTGGCCATACTCTGGGTAACGCACTGCGCCGTATTCTGCTCTCATCGATGCCGGGTTGCGCGGTGACTGAGGTTGAGATTGATGGTGTACTTCATGAGTACAGCACCAAAGAAGGCGTTCAGGAAGATATCCTTGAAATCCTGCTCAACCTGAAAGGGCTGGCGGTGAGAGTTCAGGGTAAAGATGATGTTATTCTTACTCTGAATAAATCTGGCATTGGCCCTGTGACCGCAGCCGACATTACCCACGACGGTGATGTCGAAATCGTCAAGCCGCAGCATGTGATCTGCCACCTGACCGATGAGAACGCATCTATCAATATGCGTATCAAAGTTCAGCGCGGTCGTGGTTATGTTCCGGCGTCTGCCCGAATTCATTCGGAAGAAGATGAGCGCCCAATCGGCCGTCTGCTCGTTGACGCCTGCTACAGCCCTGTAGAGCGTATTGCCTACAATGTTGAAGCAGCACGTGTTGAACAGCGTACCGACCTGGACAAGCTGGTCATCGAAATGGAAACCAACGGCACAATCGATCCTGAAGAGGCGATTCGTCGTGCGGCAACCATTCTGGCTGAACAACTTGAAGCTTTCGTTGATTTACGTGATGTACGTCAGCCGGAAGTTAAAGAAGAGAAACCAGAATTCGATCCGATTCTGCTGCGCCCTGTTGACGATCTGGAATTGACTGTCCGCTCTGCTAACTGCCTCAAGGCAGAAGCTATCCACTATATCGGTGATCTGGTACAGCGTACCGAGGTTGAGTTGCTGAAAACGCCGAACCTGGGTAAAAAATCTCTTACTGAGATTAAAGACGTGCTGGCCTCCCGCGGTCTGTCTCTGGGCATGCGCCTGGAAAACTGGCCGCCGGCAAGCATTGCTGACGAGTAACCGGATCACAGGTTAAGGTTTTACTGAGAAGGATAAGGTCATGCGCCATCGTAAGAGTGGTCGTCAACTGAACCGCAACAGCAGCCATCGCCAGGCCATGTTCCGTAACATGGCAGGTTCTTTGGTTCGTCATGAGATCATCAAGACGACCCTGCCGAAAGCGAAAGAGCTGCGTCGCGTAGTTGAGCCGCTGATTACTCTTGCCAAGACGGATAGCGTTGCTAATCGTCGTCTGGCATTCGCCCGCACTCGTGATAACGAGATCGTGGCAAAACTGTTTAACGAGCTGGGCCCGCGTTTCGCGAGCCGTGCCGGTGGTTACACTCGTATTCTGAAGTGTGGCTTCCGTGCTGGTGACAACGCGCCGATGGCATACATCGAGCTGGTTGATCGCTCTGAATCGAAAGCAGAAGCTGCTGCAGAGTAATCTGTAGTAACGTAAAGAAACCCGCTCCGGCGGGTTTTTTTATATCAGTAGTACAACCTCTTCCTTACAATAGACTACATGTATCTTTTTTGTTCATTTCCTCGTGAGCCGTTATGTGGTTACTTGATCAGTGGGCAGAACGCCATATTCTCAATGCTCAGCAAAAAGGTGAATTTGATAATCTACCCGGCAGCGGTGAGCCGTTGTTGTTGGATGATGATTCTCATGTCCCTGCGGAGCTCCGCGCTGGGTATCGCTTACTGAAAAATGCGGGCTGCCTGCCCCCAGAACTGGAATACCGTAAAGAAGCCGTGATGCTTATCGATCTGCTCAATAGCGTGCAGCACGATCATCCAGATTTCCAGGTATTGCATCGCCGTTTGTCATTACTGGAAATGAAACTCCGCCAGGCAGGATTAAGTACTGATTTTCTGCGAGGTGATTATGCAGCTAAACTACAGCAAAAAATTAATGAGGAGTAATCATGTACCGCATTGGTGAAATAGCGAAACTCGCAGAGGTCACGCCAGATACGATCCGCTACTATGAAAAACAGCAAATGATGGATCATGAAGTCAGGACGGAAGGCGGGTTTCGTCTCTATACGGAAAAGGATCTGCAACGGCTCAAATTCATTCGTCATGCCCGACAATTAGGATTTACCCTCGAATCAATCCGTGAACTGTTATCGATCCGTATTGATCCTGAACATCACACCTGCCAGGAGTCGAAGAGTATTGTGCAGGCTAGACTGGGCGAGGTTGAAGCTCGCATTGAAGAGTTACAATCCATGCGTCGCTCGTTGCAAAAACTGAACGATGCATGTTGTGGTACAGCCCATAGCAGCGTTTATTGTTCTATTCTCGAAGCGCTTGAACTGGGAGCAAGTGGTAACCCGACCCCAATGGCCTGTTGATCTTCTGCGCAGAGAGATCTACACTCCGGCCGTTTTAATACACAATCTGGAGACGTTATGAGCCGCTATCAACATACTAAAGGGCAGATCAACGATAACGCTGTTGAAGCTTTGTTACATGATCCACTATTTCGCCAACGTATAGAGAAAAACAAGAAAGGGAAAGGAAGTTATTTACGGAAAGGCAAACACGCAAATAAAGGCTTTCAGGAGGCCAGTGGCAAGCAAGCGAATCGCTTATTTACCACTGGCCTTCTTGCATTTGCTTAGCTGCGATTGTTTTGCTCTTTCAGCAAGTCGCGAATTTCACTCAGCAACACTTCCTCTTTACTCGGTGCCGGTGGTGCTTTCGGTTCTTCTTCCTGCTTACGTTTCAGCTTATTGATCAGCTTAATCGCAATGAAAATCGCAAAAGCGACAATGATGAAGTCAAAGATGTTCTGAATAAACACGCCGTAGTGCATGACGACAGCGGGAACGTCGCCCTGCGCGCCGCGTAGCGTCCAGGCAAACGACTTGAAATCTATCCCGCCAATTAATAACCCCAGCGGCGGCATAATGATATCGGCAACCAACGACGACACAATTTTGCCGAAAGCTGCACCGATGATGACACCAACTGCCAAATCCACCACATTTCCGCGCATTGCAAATTCACGGAACTCTTTCAAAATACTCATATCCCTTCTCCATGTGCAGACTGTCGCATTAAGTCTAACAAATTACCGATCAATTTCCATTTGGGCAGAGTGATTGTGATGGTTTCTTAAACCCTGACAAAAGAAGGGAATAATGCCCGGGCGCAGATAATTGCGCCTGGGTTATTACAGGAAGAATGGACTTGGCTGGAATAGGCGTTCGACGTCCGTGATATATTTTTTGTCCGTTAAAAACATAATCACATGGTCGCCTTGCTCGATACGCAAATTATCATTGGCAATCATGACATCATTTCCACGCACCACTGCACCGATAATTGTGCCTGGCGGCAATTTAATTTCATCAATAACGCGGCCGACGACGCGGGATGTCGTTTCGTCTCCGTGTGCAACCGCTTCAATCGCTTCTGCGACACCACGACGTAACGATGAAACGCCAACGATATCCGCTTTACGCACATGGCTAAGCAGAGCGGAAATCGTCGCCTGTTGCGGAGATATGGCGATATCAATCACACTGCCCTGAACCAAATCGACATAAGCGCGGCGCTGAATGAGCACCATGACTTTTTTGGCCCCCATCCGTTTGGCTAACATCGCAGACATGATGTTGGCTTCGTCGTCATTGGTGACAGCAATAAAGAGATCCACTTGATCGATATGCTCTTCGTCCAGTAATTCTTGATCTGAGGCGTCGCCATAAAAAACGATCGTATTTTGCAGCTTCTCGGCCAACTCCGCAGCACGTTGTTGATCGCGCTCGATCAGCTTCACGCTGTAGTCTTTTTCCAACTGGCGAGCCAGACCGGCACCGATATTACCACCGCCAACCAACATAATGCGTTTATACGGTTTTTCCAGCCGCTGAAGTTCACTCATAACGGCACGGATGTGCTGCGATGCGGCAATAAAAAATACCTCATCACCTGCTTCAACAATCGTTGATCCTTGCGGACGAATAGGTCTGTCGTGGCGAAAAATGGCTGCAACGCGAGTATCAATATGCGGCATATGTTCACGCATTGTTGACAACGCATTACCAACCAATGGGCCACCATAATATGCTTTCACCACCGCAAGACTGACTTTGCCTTCGGCAAAATTCACTACCTGCAATGCGCCGGGATATTCGATGAGGCGGTAAATACTGTCGATAACCAATTGCTCCGGCGCGATCAGATGATCAATAGGAACGGCTTCTGAGTGAAAAAGCTTATCCGCGTCGCGAACGTAATCTGGCGAGCGGATGCGGGCGATACGGTTCGGTGTGTTAAACAGCGAGTAAGCGACCTGACAGGCAACCATATTGGTTTCATCCGAGCTGGTCACCGCAACCAGCATGTCGGCATCGTCAGCGCCTGCTTCGCGTAGCACGCGGGGGTGAGAACCGTGGCCTTGTACGACGCGGAGATCGAACTTGTCCTGCAAACTACGCAGACGGTCGCCATTAGTATCAACAACGGTAATATCGTTATTCTCTCCGACCAGGTTTTCTGCTAGCGTTCCACCAACCTGCCCTGCACCCAGAATAATTATTTTCATCTGTTGTGACCCGTTGTTTCCATCACTGTTTAATTATCTTAGCGTAAAAGAAACCATCGCCTTCTTCCGCACCAGGAAGCTTCTGCAAACCTGGATTTTCCGGTGTACCCGTTTCGTCCAACTGCGCATCAGTTGTGCGTTTGAGAAAGGCGGCGACCTGCTGACTGTTCTCTTCTGGCAAGATGGAGCATGTTGCATACACCAGCGTACCACCTGGTTTCAAATGTGGCCAAATAGCATCCAGAATTTGCGATTGCAACTGCGCTAGCTCCGGAATATCACGATCGCGACGCAGCCATTTGATATCTGGGTGGCGTCGAATAACACCCGTTGCTGAGCATGGAGCATCCAGCAGGATACGATCGAATTGTTCATCACCGCACCATTGCTCTGGGAAACGTCCATCGCCCTGTTTCACTTGCGCTTTCATACCCAGTCGTTTCAGGTTGTCGTAAACGCGCGACAACCGTTGATCATCAATATCTACCGCCAATACGTTAGCCTCTGGAGCAGCTTCGAGTATATGGGTGGTTTTGCCACCGGGCGCTGCACACAGATCGAGAATGCGTTCACCGTTTTTTGGGGTAAGGAAAGCAATGCAGCCCTGAGCAGAAGCGTCCTGTACGGTAACCCAACCCTCGGCAAAACCCGGCAGAGCCGTAACAGGCGCCGGACTTGCCATGCGCACAGCATCGGGGTAATCCGTATGTGGGAATCCTTGCAACCCGGCTTCTTCCAGCAATACTAACCAGCTATCGCGTGAATTGTGCTGACGATTCACACGCAGCCACATCGGCGGTCGCTGATTGCTGGCTTCGACAATCTGTTGCCATTGGTGTGGATAGGCCTTTTGCACACGGTTTAACAGCCACTTCGGGAACAGAAAATGATTTTCGCTTTGGGCGAACTCTGACAGTAATTCTTCCTGTTGACGCTGGAACTGCCGCAATACACCGTTAATCAAGCCTTTAAGCTGCGGGCGCTTAATCACCACCGCACCTTCAACGGTTTCCGCTAGTGCAGCATGTGCAGGGATGCGCGTATGCAGAAGCTGATAAAACCCAACCATGATCAGATAGTGCACCGTACGCTGCTTGCCCGTCATTGGGCGTGACATCAATTTATTGATGAGCCAGTCGAGCTGGGGCAATACGCGCAAAACACCAAAGCACAACTCTTGCAGCAGCGCTTTATCTTTGTCGGAAACTTTTTGTTGCAACGGCGGCAGGATATTGCTGAGCGATTGCCCTTGTTCTATGACCTGCTCAACTGCCTGTGCAGCCATACTGCGTAAATTTATTTGTTTTTTCATCGCGATAAAAATAAAAATGCCCGGCAAGCCGGGCTGAAATGCTCTTAAGCCAGATGGTTGCCAGGGACAAACCATTCCCGCCGTGAATTCAGCAGATCCTGCGCGCTCATGGCTTTCTTACCGGCAGGCTGCAGTGATTCAAGATTCAATATTCCGTCGGCAGTTGCAACCTGAATACCCGCTTTCGACGTTTCCACGATCGTGCCGGGTTTCTCTGTTGGCTTAGACGGAATAACCGACGCTTTCCAGACCTTCACCGGTTGCTCATCAACCACAAACCAGCTCATTGGCCAGGGATTGAAGGCACGAATGCATCGTTCAAGCTGGGCGGCGCTGAGCGACCAGTCTAGGCGTGCTTCTTCTTTGCTGAGCTTCTCTGCGTAAGTGACCTGCGTTTCGTCTTGCACCTGAGGTTGTGCTGTGCCCTGAGCAAGCTGTTGCAGCGTCGCAATTAACCCCTGCGGACCGAGCTCTGCCAGTTTGTCATACAGCGTGGCGCTGGTGTCTTCTTCGGTAATCGGGCATGCGAGTTTAAACAACATGTCGCCAGTATCCAGGCCCACATCCATTTGCATGATAGTGACGCCAGTTTCTGCATCGCCTGCCCAGAGTGAGCGCTGAATAGGCGCCGCGCCACGCCAGCGTGGTAGCAGTGAACCGTGGACATTAATACAACCCAGGCGCGGCATGACCAGTACTGCTTTTGGCAGGATCAGACCGTATGCCACCACCACCATCACATCGGCGTTGAGGCTGGCAACCAACTGCTGGTTTTCCTCTGCACGTAACGATGCGGGTTGAAACACCTGCAGGCCTTTTTCTTCCGCCAGCACTTTTACTGGGCTTGGCATCAGCTTTTTACCGCGGCCAGCAGGTCGGTCTGGCTGGGTGAAAACCCCCACCACCTGATGCTCAGAAGACAACAGCGCGTCAAGATGACGCGCTGCAAAATCCGGAGTGCCGGCGAAAATAATACGTAGAGAATCTGACACGTTTATCCTTTTCAGCCCGTTTTATGCGCGGGCGTTCATGCGATCCAGTTTTTCAACTTTCTGGCGAATGCGCTGACGTTTCATCGGCGACAGGTAATCAATAAACAGCTTACCTACCAAATGATCCATCTCGTGCTGGATGCAGATCGCCAGAAGACCGTCGGCTTCCAGTTCGAATGTTTTTCCGTCACGATCCAGTGCGCGGATTTTTACCTTCTCGGCTCGAGGTACCAGCGCACGTTGTTCCGGAATAGACAGGCAACCTTCTTCAATGCCTGTTTCCCCGCTTTTTTCCAGCAGTTCGGGGTTAATCAACACTAATTGCTCATCGCGATTTTCGGAAACGTCGATCACGATGATGCGCTGGTGAATATCAACTTGCGTTGCTGCCAGACCAATACCTTCTTCTGCGTACATCGTTTCAAACATATCATCGACGATACGTTGAATGTCCGCATTCACTTCTTTTACCGGCTCGGCGACTTTGCGAAGGCGCTCGTCCGGAATATGTAACACATGCAAAACTGCCATAAATATCCAGAGTCGTGTTCAGGAGTTGGTGAGAATATTACCTCTATTCTAGACAAATCCCCCCGCGATTGACAGCATCAGTGACTAATCGCAAGGATTGCTACAGCGGCTTATGGCAGGGGATAAAGGATGACAAGCACGGAGATTTGGCTGCGGTTGTTACAGGTGACCACGCTATGTGGCGATCAATGGCTGAATGCAGCACAGTGGCTGGAACAAAACCATAACGCCTCCTTCGCTGAACTCCGACTCATCGGATTTACAGAAGCGCAGACGCAGCGCTTTTTTTCTCTTTCTGCGTGTGAGCTTGAAAAGAGCCTTCACTGGCTTGCACAACCCGGTAATCATTTAATTATTGCCAGCGATCCGGCGTACCCTGCTCCTTTACGCGCTATTACTGATTTCCCCGGTGCTATTTTTGTCAAAGGTAATCCAGCGGTACTGGCTACACAGCAACTGGCCGTTGTCGGGAGCCGTGCACATTCATGGTATGGCGAGCGGTGGGGGCGGATTTTTTGTGAAGTACTCGCCCGTGCGGGGTTAACGATTACCAGTGGCATGGCGTTGGGGATCGACAGCGTGGCTCACCACGCTGCTTTACAGGTTAAAGGAAACAGTATTGGTGTACTGGGGAATGGTCTATACAGCCTTTATCCGCGTAAGCATGCTTCTCTTGCCGCTGAAGTAATTGAAAGTGGTGGTGCATTAGTATCTGAATTTCCCCTCGCGGCTACGCCAAAGCCGGGTAATTTTCCGCGCCGCAACCGTATCATCAGTGGCCTCAGTCGTGGGGTACTGGTTGTTGAAGCCGCTTTGCGTAGCGGTTCGCTGGTGACTGCGCGGATTGCGCTTGAACAAGGCCGTGATGTTTTTGCATTACCCGGCCCTATTGGTAGCCCTGGCAGCGAAGGACCACATTGGTTAATCAAGCAAGGGGCAATACCTGTAACATCTGCTGATGAGATCCTCGAAAATTTGCAATATGGGCTGAATTGGTTGCCTGACGTACGCGAAAATGCAATTTATTCTCCAGATCAAGAAGAGGTGGCATTGCCATTTCCTGAGCTCCTGGCTAACGTAGGAGATGAGGTAACACCTGTTGACGTCGTCGCTGAACGTGCCGGCCAACCTGTGCCAGTCATCGCAGCTCAGTTGCTTGAACTGGAGTTAGCAGGATGGATCGCAGCTGTACCCGGCGGCTATGTCCGATTGAGGAGGGCAAGCCATGTTCGACGTACTAATGTACTTGTTTGAGACTTACATCCATAACGAAGCGGAATTGCGTGTGGATCAGGACAAACTGGAACGGGATCTTACCGACGCCGGATTTGATCGTGAAGACATCTACAACGCACTTTTATGGCTGGAAAAACTGGCTGATTATCAGGAAGGCCTTGCCGAACCGATGCAGCTTGCTTCTGATCCGCTTTCTGTCCGTATTTATACGGCTGAAGAGTGTGAAAGGCTGGATGCCAGTTGCCGGGGATTCTTGTTATTCCTGGAGCAGATTCAGGTGCTAAACCTCGAAACGCGAGAAATGGTGATTGAACGTGTGCTGGCGCTGGATACGGCAGAGTTCGAGTTAGAAGACCTAAAATGGGTCATTCTGATGGTTCTCTTCAATATCCCTGGGTGTGAAAACGCCTACCAGCAAATGGAAGAATTACTCTTTGAAGCGAATGAAGGTATGCTGCACTAATCATTTTTGCAGCTTCAAGAGTCGTTATGGCCAAATCAGCACTCTTTTCGGTGCGTAATAATGAGCCCTGCCCACAATGCGGGGCTGAACTTGTTATCCGTTCCGGGAAACATGGTCCTTTTCTCGGATGCTCTCATTATCCTGAATGCGATTATGTTCGCCCGCTGAAAAGCCTGGCGGATGGACATATAGTTAAAGTTCTGGACGGGCAGCAGTGCCCCGTGTGTGGGGCCGCGCTAGTCTTGCGTCAGGGACGTTTCGGGATGTTCATTGGGTGCAGCCAGTATCCTGAGTGTGAACATACTGAAATGATTGATAAGCCCGACGATACCGCAATCACTTGCCCACAGTGTCGAAGCGGGAGCCTTGTTCAACGCCGCTCCCGATATGGTAAGACGTTTTATTCCTGCGATCGTTACCCTGATTGCCAGTTCGTTATTAATTTCAAACCGGTGGCGGGTGAATGTCTTGTATGTCACTACCCGCTACTTATCGAGAAGAAAACCGCGCAAGGCGTGAAACGCTTCTGCGCCAGTAAACAATGTGGACAGCCGGTAACGGCGGAACAAACTCGTGAAAAATAACCTGCCAACAGATCCTATCGCTGCGGCGGTAGGGCTCCTAAATAAAGAACACGTCATCGCTTATCCAACAGAAGCTGTTTTCGGTGTCGGCTGCGACCCGGACAGTGAGATTGCTGTTCATCGCTTGCTTGAACTAAAACAACGGCCGGTTGATAAAGGCCTCATCCTTATCGCTGCCAGTTTTGATCAACTCAAACGCTACATTGATGACAGCATGCTGACCGACGAGCAGCGTCAGACGATTTTTGCCTGCTGGCCTGGGCCGGTAACGTTTGTCTTCCCGGCGAAACCGAACACGCCGCGCTGGCTAACCGGGCGCTTTGACTCGCTGGCCGTGCGCGTGACCGATCATCAAACGGTGATTGCGCTGTGTGAGGCTTATGGAAAACCGCTGGTATCAACGAGCGCTAATTTATCGGGCTTGCCGCCTTGCAGAACAGCGCAGGAAGTTATCGATCAATTTGGTCCAGATTTCCCGGTCGTTGATGCCCCGACCGGAGGCCGGCAAAATCCTTCTGAAATTCGTGACGCCCTTACCGGCGAACTTTTCCGTCAGGGGTAACTGTATGGAATCCTATGCCGTCTTTGGCAATCCTATTGCGCACAGCAAGTCTCCGTTTATTCATCAGCAATTTGCTCAGCAACTGGGTATTGAACATTCTTATGGTCGAGTTCTGGCTCCGGTGGATGGCTTTGTGCAGACGCTGGATGCTTTTTTTGCCGCTGGTGGAAAAGGTGCGAATGTTACCGTGCCTTTTAAAGAGCAAGCGTTTTCTCGTGCGAACGAACTCACTGAACGTGCAGCGATGGCTGGGGCGGTAAACACGCTTAAACGCCTTGAAGATGGTCGATTGCTGGGCGATAACACGGATGGGATAGGCTTGTTGAGCGATCTCGAACGCCTCTCTTTTATCCGCCCGGGGATTCGCATTCTGCTTATAGGCGCGGGTGGGGCAGCGCGCGGCGTTATTCTTCCTTTACTGTCGCTGGATTGTGCCGTAACGGTTACCAACCGCACTTTTTCTAAGGCGCAAATGTTGGCTAAGCTCTTTGCTCACATCGGTAGTATTGATGCTGTTGCTATGGATAATTTAGCGAGCCATGCATTCGATTTGATCATTAACGCGACTTCCAGTGGGATTGGTGGGGAGACCCCCGCGTTACCGAATGCGCTTATTCATCCCGAGCTTTATTGCTATGACATGTTTTATCAGAAAGGATCGACGCCATTTCTGAGTTGGTGTGAAAATTCAGGTGCGAAAAAATGTGCGGATGGTTTAGGCATGTTGGTCGGGCAGGCTGCGCATGCGGTGTTGCTATGGCATGGTGTATTGCCGGATGTTGAGCCGGTAATCAATCTGCTGAAACTGGAACTGGCAAAATGAATCAGGCTATTCAGTTTCCGGATCGCGAAGGGTGGGATGATACGACCGGTGCTGTTTGCTTTCCGGCATTGGTCAATGGTATGCAAATTACTTGCGCCATCAAAGGCGATACACTGGCAAAGCGCTTTGGTGGCGAAACGCCAGAACACTTTCTGGCGGTATTTTGTGAACATCGTTGGGATCTGGAAGATGAGGCGGAACATTTGATCCGCCAGCAAGAAGAGGATGATCAGGGAATTGTCTGGTTATCTTGATCCAGATATTCATCTTTCCATTTCACGTAATTCCTGGCTGAGTACTTCAACCCTTCAAGCTCCGCTTCCGTCAGGGGGCGGATTTGTTTTACCGGACTGCCCAGATAAAGATAGCCACTTTCCAGACGTTTATTTTGGGGGACCAGGCTACCTGCGCCGATCATCACATCATCTTCAACAATAGCCCCGTCGAGCAAGATTGATCCCATGCCGACGAGTACACGATTACCAATAACGCAGCCATGCAACATCACTTTATGCCCAACAGTAACATCTTCACCAATGAACAGCGGATCGCCTTCAGGGTTATAAGAGGATTTGTGCGTGACATGCAGAACGCTGCCGTCTTGAATGTTGCTGCGTGCGCCGATCTCAACATAATTCACATCACCGCGAATCACGACTAATGGCCAAATACCCACATCGTCAGCGATTCTGACGTCACCAATCACCACGCTGGTGGCGTCAATCATTACCCGCTGGCCTATTTGGGGCCGCAGATCCTTATAAGGACGTAAAACGGTAGACATAATTACCTCATCAAAAACAGGCCGAGATAATGACTTTGATTGCAGGAAAGGCCTTCTGCAACCCTTTTCCCCACCATTATTTGAGCAGATCGTACGGGATCGCAGCGAAAAGAATGAAAAAACAGCATTCAGAAAAAAAGATCGCAAAAAGACTTGTGCAAAAAATTGGGATCCCTATAATGCGCCTCCGTTGACCCGACAACGTGAATCACTTCGCGAGATAGTCGAGAAAACGAAAGAGAAAAAATCCTGAGATTCAGGGTTGACTCTGAAAGAGGAAAGCGTAATATACGCCACCTCGCGACAGAGCGCTAAGGCGCGTCGCAACTGCTCTTTAACAATTTATCAGACAATCTGTGTGGGCACTCAGGGTGACTGGATTCTTGATGTCT
>NZ_SJOP01000034.1 GCF_004331415.1 Kosakonia quasisacchari | reverse complement strand
TTCTCAACATTCAACTTTTTTGACCAATTCACACGCCAATTAATCGCTGCGGATGGGTATAGATTGTCGCCCTGCCCGGCTTGCAAAAACCCACCAGCGTCAGGTTACAGCGCTGCGCCACTTCTACCGCCAACGTTGTGGCGGCGGAGACGGCAAACAGGATCTCAACGCCGCACATGGCGGACTTTTGCACCATCTCATAGCTGGCGCGGCTGGAAACCAGCACCGCACCACGCGCCCAAGCTTGCGCTTCTCGGGCGCGATGACCAAGCAGCTTATCCAGCGCGACATGACGCCCGACGTCTTCATGCCCTCCCGCTAACTCACCGGATGGCAGCATCCAGGCAGCGGCGTGCGTGCAGCCAGTGAGCTGACCAACAGGCTGGAAATCGGTTAAATGCGCCAGCCCGGCATCCAGCGCCTGCAAATCAAAGGTCTGGGTAAAAGGCAGTGGCGTGATGGGCTTGCCAATGTCATTGAGCTGCTCAACACCGCATACGCCGCAACCGGTACGACCAGCCAGTGCGCGTCGCCGCTCTTTTAACCCCATAAAACGGCGGCTGGAGAGTTCAATTTGCACCTCAAGGCCGTTACAGGAGGGCACGACATCCATCCCGTAAATGTCTGATGCGTTTTCGATAATCCCTTCGGATAAGGAGAAGCCGATTGCGAAGAGCTCAAGATCTTTTGGTGACGCCATCATCACCACATGCGAAATACCGTTGTACACCAGCGCGACAGGCACTTCCTCCGCCAGCATGTCCGGCACGGCGTGCTGCAAATCAGCGCGTTTCCACAGGCTAACCTCACGGGCTCCTGTGACTGATGTTGCATTTTTGTGCTTTTTTGTCTGTAAATCGTTCACTTTGTCTTAACCGTTATCGAACAAGCGTATCAACATTATGGTATTCTCCGCGCATATCCCTTGGGGAAAAGAGGGAATAGCAGCAGTTCTGAACCTTCCACGGCAGAATGAGCATACCTACATTGTGGTATTCTTCGTTGCTAATCCCCCAGGATATGAGGGATTAACAGCAATTCTGAACCTTTGCGAAAACCACCGCAAAGAAAAAACGATAAGAGTAATGTCGAACCAGGAGCAAACCATGCAGGTCAGCAGAAGGCAGTTCTTTAAGATCTGCGCTGGCGGTATGGCAGGAACCACGGCAGCGGCGCTGGGCTTTGCCCCGAGTGTTGCGCTCGCGGAAACACGGCAGTATAAGCTGCTGCGCACCCGCGAAACCCGTAATACCTGCACATATTGTTCCGTTGGCTGTGGGCTGTTGATGTACAGCCTCGGCGACGGAGCAAAAAACGCCAAAGCGTCAATCTTTCATATCGAGGGCGACCCCGATCATCCGGTAAACCGTGGGGCGCTGTGCCCGAAAGGTGCAGGTTTGGTGGATTTCATCCACTCTGAAAGCCGCCTGAAATACCCGGAATACCGCGCGCCAGGCTCGGATAAGTGGCAACAAATTTCGTGGGATGAAGCCTTTACCCGCATCGCCAAATTAATGAAAGCGGATCGTGACGCCAACTATATCGCGCAAAACGCGGAAGGGACCACCGTCAACCGCTGGCTGAGCACCGGGATGCTGTGCGCATCCGCATCCAGTAATGAAACCGGCTATTTAACGCAAAAATTCACCCGCGCACTCGGCATGTTAGCCGTCGACAACCAGGCGCGTGTCTGACACGGACCAACGGTAGCAAGTCTTGCTCCATCTTTTGGTCGCGGTGCGATGACCAACCACTGGGTCGACATGAAAAACGCCAACCTTATCGTTGTGATGGGGGGGAACGCGGCAGAAGCGCATCCGGTGGGATTCCGCTGGGCGATGGAAGCCAAGATCCACAATGGCGCGAAGCTGATTGTTATCGATCCGCGCTTTACGCGTACCGCCTCTGTTGCGGATTTCTATGCGCCGATTCGTTCCGGTACTGACATTGCCTTCCTGTCAGGCGTGTTGCTGTACCTGATGACCAACGAAAAATATCAGCGCGAATACACCGAAGCCTATACCAACGCCACGCTTATCGTGCGTGAAGATTTCGGCTTCGAAGATGGTCTGTTTACCGGCTATGACGCAGAAAAACGTAAATACGACAAAACCAGCTGGAACTACGAACTGGATGAGAAAGGTTTCGCCAAACGCGATACCACGCTCACCCATCCGCGTTGCGTGTGGAACCTGCTGAAAACGCACGTCTCCCGTTACACGCCAGAAGTGGTTGAAGACATCTGCGGGACGCCAAAAGCGGATTTCCTGAAGGTGTGCGAATACATTGCCGAAACCAGCGCCCGTGATAAAACGGCGTCGTTCCTGTATGCACTTGGCTGGACGCAACACTCCGTTGGCGCGCAGAACATCCGCACCATGGCGATGATTCAGTTGCTGCTCGGCAACATGGGGATGGCGGGCGGTGGCGTGAACGCCCTGCGCGGTCACTCCAACATTCAGGGTCTGACGGATCTTGGCCTGCTGTCACAAAGCCTGCCGGGCTATATGACGCTGCCAAACGAAAAACAGACCGATCTCCAGACCTATCTGACCGCCAACACACCTAAACCGCTGCTGGAAGGCCAGGTAAACTACTGGGGCAACTACCCGAAATTCTTCGTTTCGATGATGAAATCCTTCTTTGGCGACAAAGCGACAGCGGAAAACAGCTGGGGCTTTGATTGGCTGCCGAAGTGGGACAAGGGTTACGACGTCCTGCAGTACTTCGAAATGATGAATCAGGGCAAGGTCAACGGCTATCTCTGCCAGGGCTTTAACCCGGTGGCGTCGTTCCCGAACAAAAATAAAGTTGTCGCCTCACTGTCGAAACTGAAATTCCTGGTGACGATTGACCCGCTCAATACCGAAACCGCAAACTTCTGGCAGAACCACGGCGAATTTAACGACGTCGATCCGTCGAAAATTCAGACCGAGGTGTTCCGTCTGCCGTCGACCTGCTTCGCGGAAGAGAACGGTTCTATCGTTAACTCGGGTCGCTGGTTGCAATGGCACTGGAAAGGCGCGGACGCCCCAGGCGATGCACTGAACGACGGCGAGATCCTGGCGGGCATCTTCCTGCGCATGCGTAAAATGTACGCGGCAGAAGGTGGAGCCAACCCGGAACAGGTGCTGAACATGACCTGGAACTACTCGACGCCGGAAAACCCGTCGCCGGAAGAAGTGGCCATGGAAAGCAACGGTAAAGCGCTGGCGGATATTATCGATCCGGCAACCGGCACCGTGCTGGCGAAGAAAGGCGAGCAACTGAGCACCTTCGCTCACCTGCGCGATGACGGCACCACCTCAAGCGGTTGCTGGATTTTCGCCGGGAGCTGGACGCCGAAAGGCAACCAGATGGCTAACCGCGATAACGCTGACCCATCGGGCCTCGGTAATACGCTGGGCTGGGCATGGGCATGGCCGCTTAACCGCCGCATTCTCTACAACCGCGCCTCAGCCGACCCGCAGGGCAACCCGTGGGATCCGAAGCGTCAGTTGCTGAAATGGGACGGCGCGAAATGGGGCGGCGTGGATATTCCGGACTACAGCGCTGCCGCACCTGGCAGTAATGTCGGGCCGTTTATCATGCAGCAGGAAGGCATGGGCCGCCTGTTCGCACTCGATAAAATGGCGGAAGGTCCATTCCCGGAACACTACGAACCGTTTGAAACGCCGCTGGGCACTAACCCACTGCACCCGAATGTGGTTTCCAACCCGGCCGCCCGCGTGTTTAAAGGCGATCTGGAAGCGATGGGTAAAGCGGATAAGTTCCCGTATGTCGGCACAACTTACCGTCTGACCGAGCACTTCCACTACTGGACCAAGCATGCGCTGCTTAATGCCATTATGCAGCCGGAGCAGTTTGTGGAAATTGGCGAAAAACTGGCGAACAAGCTGGGCATCGCGCAGGGCGATACGGTGCGCGTCTCCTCCAACCGAGGCTATATCAAAGCCAAGGCGGTGGTGACCAAACGTATCCGCACACTCAACGTGCACGGTAAGGAAGTCGATACCATCGGTATTCCTATCCACTGGGGTTATGAAGGTGTGGCGAAGAAAGGCTTTATCGCCAATACGTTAACGCCGTTTGTCGGCGACGCGAACACCCAAACGCCGGAGTTTAAGGCGTTCCTGGTGAATGTGGAAAAGGTGTAACGGAGACGACTTATGGCTTATCAATCGCAAGACATCATCCGTCGTTCCGCGACTAACGGTTTCACTCCCGCGCCGCAGGCGCGGGATCACCAGCAGGAAGTGGCGAAGCTTATCGACGTCACCACCTGTATCGGCTGCAAAGCCTGTCAGGTGGCCTGTTCCGAGTGGAATGACATTCGTGATGAGGTGGGGCATAACGTCGGGGTGTATGACAACCCGGCGGATTTGACCGCCAAATCGTGGACGGTCATGCGCTTCTCGGAAGTGGAACAGAACGACAAACTGGAGTGGCTGATTCGTAAAGATGGCTGCATGCACTGCGCCGATCCTGGCTGTCTAAAAGCATGCCCGTCAGAAGGGGCTATCATTCAGTATGCCAACGGCATTGTCGACTTCCAGTCCGAGCAGTGTATCGGCTGCGGTTACTGCATCGCCGGGTGTCCGTTCGACGTGCCGCGCATGAACCCGGAAGATAACCGCGTCTACAAATGTACGCTGTGTGTTGACCGCGTGACCGTGGGCCAGGAACCGGCGTGTGTGAAAACCTGCCCGACCGGCGCTATCCACTTTGGCTCCAAAGAGGATATGAAAACGCTGGCCGGCGAGCGCGTAGCGGAACTGAAAACCCGTGGTTACGACAACGCGGGCCTGTACGATCCAGCGGGCGTTGGTGGTACGCACGTGATGTATGTGCTGCATCACGCCGACAAGCCGAATCTGTATCACGGCCTGCCGGAGAACCCGCAGATCAGCGCGACTGTGAAGTTCTGGAAAGGTATCTGGAAACCTCTTGCGGCGGTCGGCTTTGCCGCGACCTTCGCTGCCAGCATCTTCCACTATGTCGGTGTCGGTCCGAACCGTGCAGAAGAGGAAGACGATAACCTGCATGAAGAGAAAGACGAGGTGCGCAAATGAAAAAACGTGACACCATCGTGCGCTACACGGCGCCAGAGCGCATCAATCACTGGGTCACCGCCTTCTGCTTCGTGCTGGCGGCGGTGAGCGGGTTGGGGTTTTTCTTCCCTTCCTTCAACTGGTTGATGGGGATTCTGGGTACGCCGCAGCTGGCGCGCATTCTCCATCCGTTCGTCGGCGTGGTGATGTTCGCGTCGTTTATAATCATGTTTTTCCGCTACTGGCACCATAACCTCATCAATAGGGATGATATCTTTTGGGCGAAGAATATTCGTAAGATCGTCGTCAATGAGGAAGTGGGTGACACCGGGCGCTATAATTTCGGTCAGAAGTGTGTTTTCTGGGCGGCGATTATTTTCCTGGTGTTGCTACTGGTAAGCGGCGTGGTTATCTGGCGCCCTTACTTCGCGCCAGCGTTTCCCATTCCGGTGATCCGATTAGCGTTGATGGTGCATTCATTTGCCGCGGTCGCGTTAATTGTGGTTATTATGGTGCACATTTACGCCGCCCTGTGGGTGAAAGGCACGATAACCGCAATGGTGGAAGGCTGGGTTACCAGCTCGTGGGCGAAGAAACATCACCCGCGCTGGTACCGGGAAGTTCGCAAGACAACGGAAAAATCGACTGAATGAGTATTCGCATAATCCCGCAAGATGAGCTGGAGAAGAGCGATAAACGCACGGCGGAAGTTATTCCGCCGTTATTATTCCCCAGACTGAAAAATCTCTATAACCGCCGCGCAGAGCGTTTGCGTGAGCTGGCAGAGAGTAACCCGCTGGGTGATTACCTGCGCTTTGCTGCGCTTATCGCCCATGCCCAGGAAGTGGTGCTTTACGACCATCCCCTGCACATTGACCTGACTGCATGCATTAAAGAGGCCGCTGAGCAAGGCAAACCGCCGCTGGACATTCATGTGCTGCCGCGCGATGCGCACTGGCACAAGCTGCTACATTCGCTGATCGCCGAGCTGAAGCCGGAGATGAGCGGCCCGGCGCTGGCGGTCATTGAGAACCTGGAAAAAGCCTCTGCACAGGAACTGGAAGCGATGGCCAGCGCGCTGTTTGCCGCTGATTTCGCCTCCGTAAGCAGTGATAAAGCGCCTTTTATCTGGGCTGCGCTGTCGCTCTACTGGGCGCAAATGGCCAGCCTTATTCCAGGCAAAGCACGCGCGGAATATGGTGAACAGCGCCAGTTCTGCCCGGTGTGCGGCGCAATGCCGGTTTCCAGCATGGTACATATTGGCACAACGCAAGGGCTGCGTTATCTGCACTGCAATCTGTGCGAAACCGAGTGGCATGTGGTGCGCGTCAAATGCAGCAACTGCGAGCAAACCCGTGATTTGCACTACTGGTCGCTGGATAACGAGCAGGCGGCAATCAAAGCGGAAAGCTGTGGCGACTGCGGCACTTACCTGAAGATCCTCTATCAGGAAAAAGACCCGAACGTCGAGCCGGTCGCGGACGATTTGGCCTCGCTGGTGTTAGATGCTCGCATGGAACAAGAAGGTTTCGCCCGCAGCTCCATCAACCCGTTCTTATTCCCCGGCGAAGGGGAATAATCTCCTCCAGCCCTTGCCTTTCTGGCAAGGGTTGTCAGTCTCTCTTTTTACTTTCCCTGGCACTGTCATTTCGCCGTCTGTTATTAAAAATCAGCCGTTCCCATTTACGCTAAACCAGGCTATAAAGACTGGATATTTATACAGATAAAGGTTAGCGGAATGGCACTGGAAAAAGGTATTGCCGGGCTGGTAAGCGACTTTATTGCCGCAGGTCGCCCGTCAGCGCGAGCGAAGAGTATTGATGACCGACGCAGCAGTTATATCGCCAGCACAGTGCTGGCAGGGGAAACGGAAACGTGCGTTCAGGTTGAAGAGATAACGCTTGAAGGCATGACGTTTCGTCTGTTTTCGCCGCAAGACGCCAGCGGTCATCTTCCCGCGTTGATTTACTACCACGGCGGCTGCTTTATTAGCGGCAGCTTCGACACGCACGATAAGCAGCTGCGTCAGTTGGCTTTTTATAGCGGTTGCCGGGTTGTTGCTGTGCAATATCGGTTAGCGCCGGAACATCGCTGGCCTGCCGCACATGATGATGCGCAAAATGGTGCTGATATTGTGTGGAACAACGCCGAAAAACTCGGTATCGACAGGGAACGTATCACGCTAGCGGGTGATAGCGCAGGCGGTCACCTGGCATTGGTGACCGCGCTACGGCTGAAAGAAGCGGCGACATGGCAACCCGCGCAACTGGTGTTGATTTACCCGATGCTCGATGCCACCGCCTATTTCGACAGCTATACCTTTAACGGTTCCGATTATGTAATTACCCGCGAGGCGCTGTTGTCGGGTTATGAAATGTATCTCGGCGATACCGACCGTCTGTTACCGGATGTCAGCCCGCTGTGGCGCGACGATTTTTCCGGTCTGCCGCCGGTACACATTATTACCGCAGAGTTCGATCCGCTGTGCGATGAGGGCGAAGCACTGTTTCAGCACATGACCGACCAGGGCGTAACGTGCACCTGTTCACAATATCAGGGCGTGATCCACGGCTTCTTCCAGCTTGCGGGGATCAGCCAGAGCGCAAAAGACGCGATAAGAGACGTGGCCGCACGGGTGGCCAGAATATAACAGCGTGAAAAAAGGAGTGCCGATGTCCATCGTAAGTCCTGTAGAAAAGCAGTTTGCTGCTTACAATGCCCATGATATTGAGGCGTTTACCCCCTGTTTTAGCGAGGATTTTATCGCTTTTCGCTTGCCATCCACCGAGCCGTCGCTGCAAGGGCGAGAAGCATTACGTCACTTTTATGCTGCGCATCGTTTTAACAACCCGGCATTACGCGCCGAGTTGCTCTCGCGCACAGTGATGGGCAATAAGGTGTTCGATCACGAAAAAATCTACGGTATCGGCGAGTCGGTGATTGAAAATATGGCGGTTTATGAAGTGCAGGATGGGTTGATCAAAACCGCGTGGTTTTTCTTCGCGCAGTAGTTTCAACGCAGAAAGTTGCGCGCCCGCGTCATCGGGCGCTCCGTCGGTTACTCTTCCTCGTTGCCGCCTTCTTCGAACGATCCAAAGGGTTTGGCGGGTAACACGATATAAATGCCTTCGAAAATCGCGCCCTGTTTATCTTCGCCAAACAGTTCAACCTGAAGCTGAACGCGCGCTTTGCGCCCGCGCGCCAGACGGTCCAAATCGCCGCTTAGCGAGCCAAGATCAGCAATCGCGCTCGGTTTACCGGTGATCGGCGTGCTATAGCGGATATGCGCATCGGCAAGGATGATGGTGCCGCCGAGATGGCGCTCACGCAGCATTAGCCAGATCAGCCCCCAACCAGTGAGTGTCGCCAGGGAAAACAGGCTACCGGCGAACAATGTGTGATGCGGATTCTGGTTGCCGGTTTCCGGCATAGTGGTGATAAATTTCTGTCCGGTGTACTGCTGAATGCGCACACCCATCTTTTCACTTAGCGGGATATGCTGATACCAGGCCTGCTGCAACTGCCCGCACCAGTCGCCGCGATGCAGAATATCATCGAGCGTGGCGATCGGTTTGATCATCAAAAAGTGGCGCAACGGCGTGGTTTGCGGCGCGGTAATTTCCCCTTCATTGACGAAGCCGAGTTTCGCGAAGAACGCCACCGCATCTTCACGGGCGCTGCAGGTCACGCGTTTTACCCCTTCCTGGCGGGCCACGGATTCCAGCGTCATTGCCATCAGCGTGCCAAGGCCTTTGTCCTGCACGTCCGGGTGTACCGCCATAAAGCGGATAGACCCTTCGTTATCTGCGTTGATATACAACCGACCGATAGCGACGATGTTGCCCTCTTCGTCGACCACCATCTGGTGATGTGCCATCGCATCCCAGCCATCACGCTCGGAACCTTTCGGTTGGTGCAGCGGTTTACGCAGCATTTCCCAGCGGAACTGGTAATAGAGTTCTAACTCTTCTTCCGTTTGCGGTACGCGAAGGTGATACATAGCAGCACTCTCTCTTGTAGCCAGGGGCCACGCCGCAAGCTGGCTCATACTTGCAACCAGAACGTGACGGGGCCGTCGTTGACCAGCGAAACCTGCATATCGGCAGCGAATCGCCCGGTTTGCGTTTCCATTTGCTGGCTGCGGCAACGTTCAACAAAATAGTGGTATAACGTTTCTGCCTTTTCCGGCGCAGCGCCTCGGGAAAAGCCCGGACGCATTCCACGTTCTGTATCCGCCGCCAGCGTAAATTGCGACACCACCAGCACACTCCCACCAGCCTGCTGGACGTTAAGATTCATCTTCCCTTCTGCGTCGCCAAAAATACGATACCCCAGCACACGTTCGCACAGGCGGTTCGCCTTCTGTTCATCGTCTTCCCTTTCGACGCCCAACAACACCAAAAGTCCTGGGCCAATTTCGCCCGTCACCTCACCCGCCACGCTAACGCTCGCGCGGGAAACACGTTGAATTAATGCAATCATGGTTGGTCTGCTTCTTCTTGCTGTGCGGCTATTTTGAGTTTTCGGTATTCACCGAGAGTGACAGTTATTTCTGCACCAAGCAAGACGATACACCAGGTCCAGTAGACCCAGAGGAACAAAATGGGGATGACAGCCAGCACGCCATAAATCAGCTGGTAAGAAGGAAACATGGTGATGTAGAGACCAAAAATCTTTTTACCTAACTCAAACAGCAGCGCCGCGACAAACGCGCCGATAATGGCGTCGCGATTCGGCACGCGCGTTGTCGGCACAATGCTGTACAGCAACCAAAAAGAGAGCCACGACAGGATTAGCGGAAATATGCGCAGCACATCATCAATCATGCTGTTCAGTTCGCTCGCCCAGCGTAGCGACAGCAAGTAGGAACTTATCGCAAGGCTGGCACCCGCCAGTAACGGGCCAAGCGTGAGGATCATCCAGTAGACGGCAAATGAATAAACATGCGAGCGTACGCGCGTGCTGCGCCAGATAGTATTTAACGCCGAGTCGATGGAGTACATCAGCAGCAGCGATGTCACCACCAGCCCGCATGCGCCTACCGCCGTCATTTTGGTGGAGTTCGCCACAAACTGCTCAATGTAGTTCTGAATCACATCGCCCGTGGTGGGAATGAAATTGGCAAACACGAAGTGGCGCAACTGAATGCTAATTTCAGAAAACATAGGAAAAACAGCGAACAACGCAAACACTACGGCGATCAACGGCACCAACGACAGCAGTGAGACATAGGCGAGATTCCCCGCCAGTGTCGTCATATGGTCTTCATCAATGCGCCGCCATAGCAGCCGCAACCACGCCGCCAGCGGGCGCGTGCGATGTTTTGCATGATGCCGCAGATTTTTTAGCATAGCTGCTTCGTGAAATAATCCGGGATAGTCGTTTTTCCTGTCACCAGAATACTGGTAATGCCCAATTGTTCCGCACCGGCGATATTCTCGGCATTGTCGTCGAAAAAGACACTATCGTCGGCAGAAAACCCTTCCAGTGCCAGCACCTGCTGATAAATTCGCGCTTCGGGCTTGCGCATTCCCATCTCCTGGGAAAGGTAAATATGGTCAGCTGCCGCCTGGATTTCCGGATACTGTTCCGGCCAGTACGTGGTGTGCAAACGGTTAGTATTCGACAACACGACGACCCGATGCCCCTGCTCGCGCAGTTTGTGCATGATGTCGATAACCTCCTTGCGCAACTCGACAAATACCGCCTGCCAGCCGGTGGAAAACTGCTCGTAGCTAAGCGGGAGTTCCATTTCATGACACAGCGCTTTGGCGAAATCTTCGTCGCTGATCTCACCGCGCTCATGTTGGTGAAACGGCTCGCCCATGGTGAAACTCTGCTTTAAGGTCGCGAGCGGCACACGGCTAAAATCACTCCAGGCACCCAGCACCCGATTGAAGTCGATGTCGACAATCACGTTACCTAAATCAAAGATATAGAGCATTTCTCTCTCCTTGCCAGCCGTGGAGAGTTAACTGTAGCGGGAAAGTTCTGACTTGAATAGTTCGCGACTTCACGCGAAGAAGATACAGACATAAAAAAAGCCGCTGAAAATCAGCGGCTTTTTCACAAGCAAATAAAGAGCGATTACTCTTCTTTCGCTCCGCGCATTGCGCGTTTACGGTCGTTTTCCGTCAGGTGACGTTTACGAATACGAATAGAGAGCGGAGTCACTTCTACCAGTTCGTCGTCATCAATGAACTCCAGAGCTTGCTCCAGGGTCATCTTGATCGGCGGAACCAGAACCGTGGCTTCGTCTGTACCAGACGCACGCATGTTGGTCAGTTTCTTACCGGTCAGGCAGTTTACCGTCAGGTCGTTAGAACGGCTGTGAATACCGATGATCTGGCCTTCATACACTTCCGCACCGTGACCGAGGAACAGCTTACCGCGATCCTGCAGGCTGAACAGCGCAAACGCAACCGCTTTACCCTGACCGTTGGAGATCAGCACGCCGTTGTTACGCTGGCCCACTTCGCCCGGACGAACGTCGTCGTAGTGGCTGAAGGTGGAGTACAGCAGACCGGTACCGGAAGTCATGGTCATGAACTCTGAACGGAAACCGATCAGGCCACGGCTTGGGATCACGTAGTCGAGACGTACGCGGCCTTTACCGTCCGGATTCATGTTTTTCAGATCGCCTTTACGCTCGCCCAGCGCCTGCATTACAGAACCCTGGTGCTGCTCTTCAACGTCCAGCGTGACGTTTTCGAACGGCTCTTGTTTACGGCCATCGATTTCGCGGAAGATAACTTTCGGACGGGAAACCGCCATTTCGAAACCTTCACGACGCATGTTCTCGATAAGAACAGACAGGTGCAGTTCACCACGACCGGATACGCGGAATGCGTCAGCATCCGGTGTTTCTTCAACACGCAGCGCAACGTTGTGCACCAGCTCTTTGTTCAGGCGGTCGAGGATCTGACGTGAAGTCACGTACTTACCTTCTTTACCACAGAACGGAGAGGTGTTGACGTTGAAGAACATGGTAACGGTCGGCTCGTCAACAGACAGTGCCGGCAGCGCTTCCACATTCTGCGGGTCGCAAATGGTGTCGGAGATGTTCAGCTCGCCCAGACCGGTGATCGCAATGATATCGCCTGCTTCTGCGACTTCGCTATCGATACGCTCCAGCCCCAGGTGGGTCAACACTTTACCGACTTTACCGTTACGGGTTTTGCCTTCGCTATCAATGATAGTGACCTGCTGGTTCGGCTTCACTTTACCGCGTTTGATACGACCAATGCCGATAACACCAACATAGTTGTTGTAGTCGAGCTGAGAGATCTGCATCTGCAAGGTGCCATCGAGGTCAACGTTTGGCGCAGGAACACGGTCAACAATCGCCTGGTACAGCGGAGTCATGTCTTCAGCCATGTTCTCGTGATCCAGACCAGCGATACCGTTCAGCGCGGAAGCGTAAACAATCGGGAAATCCAGTTGCTCGTCAGTCGCATCAAGGTTAACGAACAGATCGAATACCTGGTCAACAACCCAGTCAGGACGCGCGCCAGGGCGGTCAACTTTGTTGATAACGACGATGGGCTTCAGACCATGGGCAAATGCTTTTTTGGTCACGAAGCGCGTCTGCGGCATTGGGCCATCCATTGCGTCAACGACCAGCAGAACGGAGTCTACCATGGACATGACACGTTCAACTTCACCACCGAAGTCGGCGTGCCCTGGGGTATCCACGATGTTGATACGGTAGTCATTCCATTTAATCGCGGTGTTTTTCGCGAGGATGGTAATCCCACGCTCTTTCTCCAAATCGTTGGAGTCCATCACGCGTTCTTGGGTTTCGGCACGAGCATCAAACGTACCGGATTGCTGCAGCAGCTTATCAACCAGGGTAGTTTTACCATGGTCAACGTGCGCGATGATGGCGATGTTACGCAAATTTTCGATCACAACTTTGCCTCAGGCATTTAGAAATAGCGCGTTATTGTACACGGATTAATCGCACTACAAAACAGGATCACAAACATCCCCCGCAAACAAGTATTGCAGAGACGCTTTGTGATCGCTTTCACGGAGCGTTAAAAGGGGCAATTAACGAAAATTGCACCAATATAGTGCCCTATGTTCACATAAAGGCACTATATTGGTGCAACATAACCATCATGGTGCAGCCCTTTTGCACTATACCGTGCATGATAACGCCTTTTTAGGGGCATTTAAAAGTTGGCATAGATTTCGCTTTAACGATTGTACGCTAACTACGCCAGCTTTATGTAGTAATTAGAAGACCTCGTTACCACGACGACAATGACAAATCCGGGAGAGTTTAAGTATGTCCGCTGAACACGTTTTGACGATGCTGAATGAGCACGAAGTGAAGTTTGTCGATCTGCGCTTCACCGATACCAAAGGTAAAGAACAGCACGTCACTATCCCAGCCCATCAGGTAAACGCTGACTTCTTTGAAGAAGGTAAAATGTTTGATGGTTCTTCGATTGGTGGCTGGAAAGGCATCAACGAATCAGACATGGTGCTGATGCCGGACGCGACTACCGCTGTCATTGACCCGTTCTACGAAGAGTCTACGCTGATCATTCGTTGCGATATCCTCGAACCAGGCACCATGCAGGGCTACGATCGTGACCCGCGCTCCATCGCTAAACGCGCTGAAGAATACCTGCGCTCAACCGGTCTGGCAGACACTGTTCTGTTTGGACCAGAGCCGGAATTCTTCCTGTTCGACGACGTGCGCTTCGGCAGCTCCATCTCCGGTTCCAGCGTCGCTATCGACGATATCGAAGGCGCATGGAACACCTCCACCAAATATGAAGGTGGTAACAAAGGTCACCGTCCGGCAGTGAAAGGCGGTTACTTCCCGGTTCCGCCGGTCGATTCATCACAGGATCTGCGTTCCACCATGTGTCTGGTGATGGAAGAGATGGGCTTGGTTGTTGAAGCTCACCACCACGAAGTGGCAACGGCTGGTCAGAACGAAGTGGCTACCCGCTTCAACACCATGACCAAAAAAGCGGACGAAATTCAGATTTACAAATACGTGGTGCACAACGTTGCTCACCGCTTCGGTAAAACCGCGACCTTTATGCCGAAACCGATGTTCGGTGATAACGGTTCCGGTATGCACTGCCACATGTCTCTGTCCAAGAACGGCACTAACCTGTTCTCTGGCGACAAATACGCTGGCCTGTCTGAAATGGCGCTGTACTACATTGGCGGCGTAATTAAACACGCGAAAGCGATCAACGCCCTGTCTAACCCGACCACCAACTCCTACAAGCGTCTGGTCCCGGGTTATGAAGCGCCGGTAATGCTGGCTTACTCTGCACGTAACCGTTCTGCATCTATCCGTATCCCGGTTGTTGCGTCTCCGAAAGCGCGTCGTATCGAAGTGCGCTTCCCGGACCCGGCGGCTAACCCGTACCTGTGCTTCGCAGCGCTGCTGATGGCTGGTCTGGATGGCATTAAAAACAAAATCCACCCGGGCGAAGCGATGGACAAAAACCTGTATGACCTGCCGGCTGAAGAAGCGAAAGAAATCCCGCAGGTTGCAGGCTCTCTGGAAGAAGCGCTCAACGCGCTGGATGCTGACCGCGAGTTCCTGACTGCCGGTGGCGTGTTCACCGACGACGCTATCGATGCTTACATCGCGCTGCGTATCGAAGAGAACGACCGCGTTCGCATGACGCCGCACCCGGTAGAGTTCGAACTGTACTACAGCGTTTAAGAATTAAGACTCGGCAGAGGTCTTGTCGCAGTAAGGTGGCAACCGAATGTGTCCCGATGAGCTTAGTCTATTAAGTGATTCGGGCGCATGAGTGAGCCAACGCAGCTACGGTGAGAAAGATGCCAGAGGATTTTAGTTGCCGTGGAACTTTTAGCCCATCCCTGGATGGGCTTTTTTCTCCACCAACAACCTGATCTAACGCGCTTTTTACCAATAAAACGCTATACTGCACTAAATTGGTGCACACCTCCGGGAGACTGCTAAATGGCAAGCGGCGTGCTGCCCGATGCTGGGCAGATCCTCAATTCTTTGATCAACAGCATCTTGCTGGTTGATGACGACCTGGCGGTACATTACGCCAACCCTGCGGCACAGCAACTGCTGGCGCAAAGCTCACGTAAGCTATTCGGCACTCCGCTCCCCGAACTGCTGAGTTACTTTTCACTGAACATCGATTTGATGCGGGAAAGTTTACATGCCGGGCAGGGGTTTACTGATAACGAAGTGACTCTCGTCATTGACGGGCGCTCACACATTCTTTCGCTGACGGCGCAACGTCTGCCGGATGGTTTGATTCTGCTGGAAATGGCGCCGATGGATAACCAGCGCCGTCTGAGCCAGGAGCAGCTCCAGCACGCCCAACAAGTTGCGGCGCGCGATCTGGTACGCGGTCTGGCGCATGAAATTAAAAACCCGCTTGGCGGTTTACGCGGCGCGGCACAGTTGCTGAGCAAAGCGTTGCCCGATCCGGCGCTGCTGGAATACACCAGAGTGATCATCGAGCAGGCTGACCGCTTGCGTAACCTGGTTGATCGCCTGCTGGGGCCGCAGCAACCGGGGATGCATGTTACCGAAAGTATTCACAAAGTGGCCGAGCGCGTGGTGAAACTGGTGTCAATGGAGCTGCCGGAAAACGTCACCTTAACCCGTGATTACGATCCAAGTTTGCCGGAGCTCGCGCATGATCCTGACCAAATCGAGCAGGTTTTACTGAATATTGTGCGTAACGCTTTGCAGGCGCTGGGACCGGAAGGGGGCGAAATTATTCTGCGCACCCGTACTGCCTTCCAGTTGACGCTGCATGGTGTGCGCTATCGCCTCGCGGCGAGAATAGATGTGGAAGATAACGGCCCGGGTATTCCGTCGCACCTCCAGGATACGTTGTTCTATCCGATGGTGAGTGGACGCGAAGGCGGCACCGGGCTTGGGTTATCTATCGCACGCAGTTTGATTGATCAACATTCTGGCAAAATTGAATTTACCAGTTGGCCAGGCCATACCGAATTCTCGGTATTTCTGCCTATTCGGAAGTAGAGGTGTTTATGCAACGAGGGATAGTCTGGATCGTTGATGACGATAGCTCCATCCGTTGGGTGCTGGAACGCGCGCTCACCGGGGCAGGCTTGAGTTGTACAACGTTTGAAAGTGCCAATGAAGTGCTAGATGCGCTCACCACCAAAACCCCGGATGTACTGCTTTCGGATATTCGTATGCCAGGGATGGATGGGCTCGCGTTATTGAAACAGATCAAACAGCGCCATCCGATGCTCCCGGTCATCATTATGACCGCGCATTCCGATCTCGACGCTGCGGTAAGCGCGTATCAACAAGGGGCATTCGATTATCTGCCCAAACCGTTTGATATCGACGAAGCCGTGGCACTGGTTGAGCGCGCCATCAGCCATTATCAGGAACAGCAGCAGCCGCGCAATGTTCAGGTCAGCGGCCCGACAACGGACATCATCGGCGAAGCACCGGCGATGCAGGATGTGTTTCGCATTATCGGTCGCCTGTCGCGCTCGTCGATCAGCGTATTGATTAATGGTGAGTCGGGAACCGGTAAAGAACTGGTGGCTCATGCACTGCATCGCCACAGCCCGCGCGTGAAAGCACCGTTTATCGCCCTCAATATGGCGGCCATTCCGAAGGATTTGATTGAATCGGAACTGTTTGGTCACGAAAAAGGGGCGTTTACCGGCGCGAATACGATTCGTCAGGGACGTTTTGAGCAAGCCGATGGCGGAACACTGTTTCTGGACGAAATCGGCGATATGCCGCTGGACGTACAGACACGTTTGCTACGTGTGCTGGCCGATGGCCAGTTTTACCGCGTTGGCGGCTATGCGCCGGTGAAAGTCGATGTACGCATCATCGCAGCCACGCACCAGAACCTGGAACAACGCGTTCAGGAGGGCAAATTCCGTGAGGATCTGTTCCACCGCCTGAACGTGATCCGTGTCCATTTGCCGCCGCTGCGCGAACGCCGGGAGGATATTCCGCGTTTAGCGCGCCACTTTTTGCAAGTCGCCGCACGCGAGTTGGGCGTAGAAACGAAACTACTGCACCCGGAAACCGAAACCGCGTTAACGCGTCTGGCATGGCCAGGTAACGTCCGCCAACTGGAAAACACCTGCCGCTGGTTAACGGTTATGGCCGCAGGCCAGGAAGTGTTGATTCAGGATTTGCCAGGCGAGCTGTTCGAAACTACCGTGCCGGATAGCCCTTCTCAGAGCCTGCCAGATAGTTGGGCAACGCTGCTGGCACAATGGGCGGATCGCGCATTACGTTCCGGTCATCAAAACCTGCTTTCAGAAGCGCAACCCGAAATGGAGCGCACCTTGCTAACCACGGCGCTGCGCCACACACAGGGCCACAAACAGGAAGCGGCGCGGTTGCTTGGATGGGGTCGTAACACCCTGACGCGTAAGTTGAAAGAGCTGGGAATGGAATAACAGGCAGGCGAAGTGTAAAGAATGATCCGCGATCGCAAATTGCCGCTATTTTGCGCTTTACTGTTACCGGCAGTGACGTATGATCTTGCCCGTTCATGGGAGAGGTCATCATGCTGGAATCATTAATCAATGTGGTCACTGCAGGCGTAGAAGCTGGCGCGTCGGCAAGCCACACACCGCAAACGGCCATCGCGGCTGTTTTATGTGCCGCGCTGGTTGGGCTGTTTAGCTAACCTTCGCGGTATGCTGCGCTTATCAAGCCTACAGAACGTGTTTTGTAGGCTTGATGCGCCATCCTTAAATCACTCTTGAAAACTGCTGTAAACGCGCTTTGCGCCGCAGATAAGCATCGAAACACATGCAGATATTGCGGATCAGCAAACGCCCTTTCGGTGTGACTTGTAATCCCTGCTCGCTCATCGCCACCAGCCCGTCATCCACCAGTGGTGCCAACAGGCGCAAATCCTCGGCAAAATAGTCACGGAAATCAAGATCCCAGGCGCGCTCCACCACATCGAATTCGAGGCGGAAGTTGCAAATCAGCCCCTTGATCACATCGCGGCGAATACAGTCGTCACGGGTTAACGCAATACCGCGCCACAGCGCATTTCCACGCTCGTCCACTTGCTGATAATAGTGTTTCAGCTCTTTTTGGTTTTGCGCATAGCTATCGCCAATCATGCTGATGGCAGAAACGCCCAACCCCAGCAGATCGCTGTCACCCTGAGTGGTGTAACCCTGGAAATTACGGTGCAATACACCCTCACGTTGAGCAATAGCCAACTCGTCGTCCGGGCGGGCAAAGTGATCCATGCCAATAAACTGATAACCGGAACCGGTCAGCGAGGTGATGGTTTGCTGCAAAATATCGAGCTTCTGCTGCGCCGTCGGCAGATCAGCATCTTTGATTTTACGCTGCGCGGCGAACAGCGTTGGCAGGTGCGCATAGTTAAAGACACTCAGGCGATCCGGGTTAAGCGCCGCCACGCGTTGTAACGTGAAAGCGAAGCTTTCCGGCGTCTGTTTTGGCAGGCCGTAAATCAGGTCAATATTGGTCGAGGTAAAACCAATATCGCGGGCGTGATTGAGCAGCGCGAAGATGAACTCTTCGTCCTGCTCGCGGTTGACCAGACGCTGAACCTCTTTATTGAAATCCTGCACACCCATGCTCAGGCGATTAAAGCCTTCACTGCGCAAATGATCGAGCACATTCAGTTCAATTTCTCGCGGATCAACTTCGATCGAGATTTCGGCATCAGCATTAAACGCAAAATGGCTGCGCAGCAAGTTCATCAGGCGGCTAATTTGCGCTTTGTTCAGATAGGTCGGCGTACCGCCGCCCCAGTGCAACTGGCTGATGTGACGACCGGCAAACAGCGGCGAGCGGTGAATAATCTCCTGCTCAAGCGCGTCCAGATACTGATCGGCTTTATGCTGCTGGCGGGTGACAATCTTATTGCAGCCGCAGAAGTAGCACAGCTTGTGGCAAAACGGGATATGCACATACAGCGACAGCGGTCGCTCAGGGTAACGTGCAATAGCCTTGCGAAAATCGTCTTCGCCGTAAGCGTCGGAAAACTCCAGCGCGGTGGGATATGAGGTATAACGCGGCCCGGAATAGTTATATTTCTGGATCAGGGCCAGATCCCAGTCGATGACTTGCTCAGACATTGTTTACTCCTTCCGATGACGCCGCTGGCGGTTCCGGCGGCCCGGCCTGACCTCGTTTCGGGTCATAAGCCGGTTGCGCAGCCACAGTTTGCGCCGCGACAACCGCTGTAGTTTAACGAATAACCACACCAGATAACATATAACCGGAAGGGTTATAAGCAGGACAGAAAGCCCCATAGAAAAGGATTAGTTGCCACCTTTCAGCAGACGCATCATATCTTCCTTACCTTCCTCTTCTTCTTCGTCATCATCGTAAGAAAGACCGAGTTTCTGCATCAGCTCATCAATGCGGTCCAGTTTGGCATCGACCCACGCTTGATCGTCAGCGCTCAGGGTTTCACCCTCTTCCAGACGTTCCAGTAGCGCGTCCAGGCGCTCATCCGTTTCCAACATGTCCAGCTCAGCCTGCGGTGAAAGCATAGGTTTCTCGCTCTTAGGTTTGTGCTGCTTGGTAACCGGTGTGTCGGTGACACCCAGCGGGATCGGTTTTTTACTGCCAATACGCGGATCTTTTTGCTGCTTACCCCTTCCGGAGCCAGAAACGTCACCGCCACCGTTCGCACGGCTGCCAGAAACATTACCGCGGTGCTTTTTATCACGCTTGCGATCGCGGCCTTCCTGATTCAGCTCTTCACGGGTTTTACGGCGCACTTTACCGCGCGGATTGGTGGACAGTTTTTTCATAATTGTGGTCTTAAGTCGTTTTTCATCAGTATAGAATTGCGGCGGAATCTAGCAGAAAGCAAGCAAAGAAAAAAGGCGACAGTGCAAACTGTCGCCTTTTTTCTTGACCCTTCACCCGTAATGGGTTTTACATTCCCTGTTCGCTATCAACTTGCCCTGTTTATCCGTTAGCGTAGAACGTTCCTTGTTACGGTTCCTTTTCCTTGTTCAATGTCTTCTGACATTAGTCTCCGGTCTTCGCCTCCTGGCGCTCCTGACCCCTCATTCCGTGAGTTATCCTTCCACAAGCGGCATCCGGCCTTGGTGGGTTACTTTACCTTTCTGAGCTAGACTGACAAGCAGGAAAAGGACTAGAACCGCAATTTAAGAAAATTCTATATACATAACCATTTGATTATATAATGTTTATTCATTTTTTAACTTGCAATTTCTCTGAAAGTTCGCATAACGAAAAGGGCAAATATCTTACATATCGCGCGGTAATGGCTCACAGCAGAGTTTCTGGCGAGAAAAACAGCCTTTTGCGTAGGTTCAGGTATAATCGCCGCATGCTTTAACGATGGAGACGACCATTTTGACTAACTGGAATTACCAACAGACGCACTTTGTCACCAGTGCGCCTGATATTCGCCACTTACCCGCCGATACCGGCATTGAAGTGGCTTTTGCTGGCCGCTCCAACGCAGGTAAATCGAGCGCACTGAATACCCTGACCAACCAGAAAAACCTGGCGCGAACCTCGAAAACGCCCGGCCGTACGCAGCTGATCAACTTATTTGAAGTCGCCGATGGCAAACGTCTTGTCGATTTGCCAGGTTACGGCTACGCGGAAGTGCCGGAAGAGATGAAAATCAAATGGCAACGCGCCCTAGGAGAATACCTCGAAAAACGCCAGTGCCTGCAAGGCCTGGTAGTGCTGATGGATATTCGCCATCCGCTGAAAGATCTTGATCAGCAGATGATCCTGTGGGCTGTCGAGAGCAATCTACAAGTGCTGGTGCTGCTGACCAAGGCGGATAAACTTGCCAGCGGCGCGCGTAAAGCGCAACTGAATATGGTGCGTGAAGCCGTGCTCGCCTTTAACGGCGAAGTTCAAGTTGAAACCTTCTCGTCGCTGAAGAAACAGGGCGTGGACAAATTACGTGAGAAACTGGATGGCTGGTTCAATAACCTACCGCCAGTAGAAGAAAGCGGCGAGTAATCTTCATATCCAGCGTAGCATTCGCCGCGCTTTTTTCTTTGTTTTTCCTTCCTTTCGCACAATAAAAAACGCCCCAGTCATTTCTGACTGGGGCGGCTAAATATTCAGCCAAATCCGATTACGTGAAGTAAAAGGTCTGAAAGATAGAACATCTTACCTCTGTACCCTACGCGAATAACTCTACTCCCTTTTTAGATCCTGACAAAGCACTTTTTGTAATTTCTTTTCAATTTTTACATAGGGAATTCTAATGATTGTCACAAAACTCACGGTGATTTGTTGCTTACTTACAGAAAAGCGCCTCATCCACCGAATACTTAGTGCGCTTGATCCCAGTTTTGACCGCTCCCGACTTCCACCAGCAACGGCACATCCAGTTTGGTGCTGCTCTCCATCAGTTCATGGATCTTTTTCGACACGGCCTCGACATCATCCTTGTGCACTTCAAACACCAGTTCATCGTGCACCTGCATGATCAACCGCACACGCGGTTTCTCGCTTTGCAGCCAGCTATCTACCGCGATCATTGCGCGTTTGATAATGTCTGCAGCCGTTCCCTGCATAGGGGCATTAATCGCCGCACGTTCCGCACCGGCTCGTCTGGCCGCATTGCTGGATTTAATATCCGGCAGGTAAAGACGGCGTCCGTCCAGCGTTTCAACGTAGCCACGATCTTTCGCCTGCGCGCGGGTACGCTCCATATATTCCAGCACACCAGGATAACGCTCGAAGTAGAGATCCATGTACTTTTGCGACTCTTTACGCGGGATATTAAGCTGGCGCGATAAACCAAAGGCGCTCATGCCGTAAATCAGCCCAAAGTTGATCGCTTTCGCGCTGCGGCGCTGCTCGTTGCTGACGCTTTCCAGTGGCAAACCAAATACTTCTGCCGCCGTTGCGCGGTGAATGTCTTTACCTTCGGCAAACGCAGACAGCAGACCTTTATCGCGTGACAGGTGCGCCATAATACGCAGCTCAATTTGCGAGTAGTCCGCCGAGACAATGACATAGTCCTTCGGCGCGATAAAGGCCTGGCGAATACGACGGCCTTCCTCATTACGTACCGGAATATTTTGCAGGTTCGGATCGGTCGAAGATAAACGGCCCGTTGCCGTAACGGCCTGGTGATACGAGGTATGCACGCGACCGGTTTTCGGGTTGATCATCAGCGGCAGCTTATCGGTATAGGTCGATTTCAGCTTCGCCAACCCACGATGTTCGAGAATAACTTTTGGCAGCGGGTAATCCAGCGCGAGCTCTTCGAGCACCTCTTCTGAAGTCGACGGCGCGCCACCAGGTGTTTTCTTCAGCGGTTTAATGCCTTGCTTCTCAAACAGAATGGTTTGCAGCTGCTTGGTTGACGAGAGGTTAAACGGCTCGCCCGCAATTTCATGCGCCTTTTTCTCCAGTTCCGCCAGGCGCAGCGTCAACTCTTCGGAGTGCTTGTGTAACACGGCGGGATCAATATTGACGCCGTTACGCTCAATACGTGAAATTACCGGCACCAGCGGCATTTCAATGTTCTGAAAGACGTTCAGCGGCCCGGCATTATTTTGCAGTTCCGGCCACATCTTAAGATGCAGTTGTAGCGTGACATCAGCATCTTCCGCCGCATAACGTCCCGCTTGCTCAAGATCGATCTGATTAAACGTCAGCTGATTTTTACCTTTACCGGCAATTTCTTCGAAGGTAATCGTTTTATGTTTCAGCCAGCGCTCAGAGAGGCTGTCCATATCATGACGACCAGCGACGCTATCCAGTGCGTAGGATTCCAGCATTGTATCGAAGGCAATGCCGCGCAGTTGAATGCCGTAATTCTCCAGCACACCGCGATCGTATTTGAGGTTCTGCCCCACTTTACGGGCACTTTCATCTTCCAACAGCGGTTTCAGTAATTCCAGCACGCGCTCGCGCGGGATTTGATCCGGTGCGTCAAGATAATCATGCGCAACGGGCACATAAGCCGCGATACCCGGTTCGGTCGCAAAGGAGAGACCAACCAGGTTGGCGCTGATATTATCGAGGCTGTCGGTTTCAGTATCGAAAGCAAAGAGCGGTGCACTTTTCAGTTTGCCGATCCATGTTTGCAACGTCTCTTCATCAAGAATGGTGACGTAATTTTCCGCCGACAGCACGACAGCAGGAATATCAACTTCTGCTTCAATCTCAATGGTTTCCTGCGGTTTCGCCGACGGTTTCCCGCCTTTCGCCTGGAGCCATTTACCCGCTTCTACATCAGCACTCCAGCGTTTGAATTCATATTTCTTAAAAAGCTCCAGGAGCGCTTGCGCTGCAGGCTGCTGAACTTCCAGCTGTTCGCAGGTCAGCTCAAGTTCGACATCCGTTTTAATCGTGGCCAGCTGGTAAGAGAGGTAGGCCACCTCTTTATTCTGCTCAAGCTTCGCCGCCATGGTTTTGGCACCGCGGAAGGTGAGCCCGGCAATTTTATCCGACTCGGCATAGAGCGTATCCAGACCGCCCAGCCCTTGCAGCAATGCCTGCGCCGTTTTCTCGCCAACGCCCGGCACGCCAGGAATGTTATCTGAGGAGTCACCCATCAGGGCGAGGAAATCGATAATTAACTCCGGCGGGACACCGTATTTTGTGACGACTTCATCCGGGCCGAGGATCGTGTTGGTCATAGTATTGATAAGCGTAATGTTTGGCGTCACCAACTGCGCCATATCTTTATCACCGGTGCTTATCAGCACGGGCCGGCCAACCTTTTCGGCTTCGCGCGCCAGCGTGCCAATGACATCATCCGCTTCAACGCCAGAGACCGCCAGTAACGGCAATCCCATCGCTTTTACCATAGTGTGCAGCGGCTCAATTTGCGCTCGCAAATCATCCGGCATTGGCGGGCGATGTGACTTGTAATGCTCAAACAGTTCATCACGGAAGGTTTTGCCTTTCGCATCAAACACCACCGCGGCATGTGTCGGCTGGTATTGCAAAATCAGGCTGCGCAACATGTTAAGTACACCATACATAGCACCAGTAGGTTCACCGGCGCTGTTAGTCAATGGCGGAAACGCATGATACGCGCGATATAGGTAAGACGAGCCGTCAACAAGGATAAGTGGGTTTTCTGGGATCTGAACCATGATGTCCATGCCTGTTTATCAAATTATGGTTAAAGGATGCCACAGACAGGGAGAAAACATGAGTTTTTCGCGGAAAATGCCGAAAAAGATTTCGCGATCGTCGGGATCGCTCGCATAAACATCCTGTGGATAAGTTTGTGAATAATTTCTGTCAGGCTGGACTTTTGTGCCATTTCTCAGATCGTAGGATTATACAAACCATTTATATTCAAAAGGTTACACAACTAAAAACGATCGTTATTGCTTTATGATGGCAATTTACGCTATGTGGATATAAGTAAATTAGATTTGATTTATTGCCGATAATTCCTCAGGTATTACCAGCAAGGTTTAAGCATTCCTGATAACCGTTTTCTGTTAAGATCTGCGCCTTGCGCTTTTTTTAGTGTTCTTTTAGCGGCTAACTTTCTGAATAATATAACTATGTCGAGATTCCTTGCGGTAATTACTCTATTTTTGAGTGTCCTGCTCACCATATTGGTTACCATTGTTTGCTCCGTGCCCATTATTATCGCTGGAATACTCAAGCTATTAATTCCCGTTCCCGCGCTATGGCGCATGATCTCAACCTTTTGCAATTTTATGATGTATTGCTGGTGTGAAGGGCTTTCCTGGCTACTGCACCTCAACCCTTATTTAAAATGGGATGTTGAGGGGCTGGAAGGGTTGGATAAGAAGAACTGGTATTTGCTGATCTGCAATCATCATAGCTGGGCGGATATTGTGGTGTTATGTGTGCTGTTTCGTAAACATATTCCCATGAACAAATATTTCCTTAAACAGCAACTGGCGTGGGTACCTTTTATTGGTCTTGCTTGCTGGGCGTTGGATATGCCGTTTATGCGCCGTTATTCCAGAGGTTATTTGATTCGCCACCCTGAACGTCGGGGTAAAGATGTAGAAACCACACGCCGTTCATGCGAAAAATTTCGCTTACACCCAACCACGATTGTGAACTTTGTTGAAGGCTCACGTTTTACTGAAGAAAAGCGCAACCAAACACGTTCTTCTTTCAAAAACCTGCTATCGCCAAAAGCGGCTGGTGTCGCCATGGCGCTGAATGTATTGGGCAAACAGTTCGATAAATTACTTGATGTTACGCTCTGTTATCCAGAAAACGACAACACACCATTCTTTAATATGCTAACCGGTAAGCTGACGCATATTGTCGTGCGAATTAATTTATTGCCGGTGGATGACGTGTTACATGGGGACTACGTTAACGATAAAAATTTTAAACGGAGTTTCCAGCAGTGGCTGAATAAGCTGTGGCTTGGGAAAGATGAACTGATTGATACCCTCAAAACTGAATACAAAAACGCCGGTCAGTGACCGGCGTTTTTATTTATTTCTTCTCAACCAGATATTTCACGGTATTTGCGTAGTCCTGAACGAAGGCATCCAGGCTGCTGCCGTCCATACCCTGCTGGTTAACCTGGTATTTCCCGTTAACAAACATGGCAGGAACGCCCTGAAGTTGTAAATCTGCAGCCGCTTTTTCTTGCTGAGCAACTAGCGATTTCACCACGAAGCTGTTCCACGCTGCGTCATACTCTTCGCCTTTCACGCCCGCACTGATGAAGACATCGCGAATATCAGCAACAGATTGCACGGTTTGCGTTTTCTGCACCGCTTCAAACAGCGGAGAGGTGATTTTATCTTCCACACCAAGCGCCATGGCCACAGCCCACGCCTGCGTCATCTCTTTACCCAGTGGGCCTAAGAATTCCACGTGGTATTTGGTCATTTTTGTGCCTTCTGGCAGCTTCTTCTTCACCGCGTCAGCGACATGCCAAACCTGCTCAAAGTCATAGCAGTGCGGGCAATAAAACGAGAAGAACTCAAGCACCTGCGGCTCACCCGCCACTGGCTTATCAAGCGTAATAAATTGCTTACCATCTGTAGGTTGTGCTGCTGAGGCGCTAAAAGCCAGAATCATTCCTGCCAGCGCCAGCCAAATCTTCTTCATGGTTAACTCTCTCCATTTAATACATTGGTGTTAATGCTAAAGGTGGTTCTTGAAGAACCTTCACCTGTTCAAGAAAAATCAATGTTTGCCTGTGCCAGTGATCTTCACTGTTCAGCCACGGAAAATTTTTCGGAAATGCCGGATCGTCCCAGCGACGAATCAGCCATGCCAGATAGTAAACCAGGCGCATAGCGCGTAGCGGCTCGATTAACCCCAGCTCAGCCATATTGAACTCACTGAACTCTTCGTAGGCCTCGACGATCATCTCCATCTGCATTCGCTGCTCGGCTTTATCACCGTGTAGCAACATCCACAAATCCTGTACGGCGGGGCCATTACGGGCATCGTCTAAATCAACGAACATTGGCCCGTCTCGCCAGAGAATATTCCCTGCATGGCAATCGCCATGCAGGCGCAGAAGATTAAAACGGTTGTGCCACTGCACTATTACGGCATCGATAAGTTTATCGGCTGCAGGCAAAAATTTCTTTTTTAACCCAGAAGGAATGAGCGTAGTTGTTTCAAAGAGTTGACGTGGCTCAATCAGGTATTCTTTAACACCTATTTCCGGGCGGCTTGAAAAAAGCCTTTTACTGCCGGTTTGATGCAGCCGGCCAAGGTAGCGACCAACCCATTCCATTTGATCCAGGTTGTCGGCTTCAAACTGACGACCACCAACGCTTGGGAAAACGGCGAAAAAGAAGTCCTGATGGATGAGCAAGGTTTGATTGTTGAAAGCGAGCGGTGCCGCGACCGGAACATCATCACCCTGCAAATCTAATGCAAATTCATGCTCTTCAAGAATTTGTTCTGCAGACCAACGCTCCGGACGGTAAAACTTCACCACATAACGTTTGCGATCTTCATCCTGAAATTGATAAACGCGGTTTTCATAGCTGTTTAGCGGAGTAAGCCCGGAATCCACCCGAATCCCCTGCTCAAACAGCGCATCCATAATGGTATCCGGGTGTAATGTCTGGAAAGTAAAGGCGTTGCAGGTCATCCTGGGATCCGAAAATACGACGAATAATTCAGGATATCATTTCGTAGCGTATTCGGTTGCGCCGCTTACAAGCTTTTACTCTTTAATTACGCCACGCGCGCGCAACAGCGCGGTTTTAAAATCCTCTTCATAATCTTTCTGAATGCCAGGGATCACCGCATCTTTCGAGGAGTCGCGCATTTTCAGGTGATAGATCAGGATGTCATCACTTAAATCTACAAGGTCGCCTTGATAACCTGACTCTTGCGCCAGTTTCTGCAAAAATTGCACTAAATTAAGCTCAGGCTCTTTTTGCCATGCGGGCTGGAGAAGTTCGATAACTTCATTCAGGCGTTTACATTTCATAATTGTGCTCCTTACTCTGGGTACAGACACGTTAGCAGGGTAAAACCCACAATAAAAGAGGCGATAAGGGTGACGGACAGTAGTGCAGTAACAGGCGTGGTGCTGGCGGGTGGAAAAGCATCACGGATGGGTGGGAAAGATAAAGGGCTGCAGGAATTAAATGGCAAACCGCTTTGGCAATATGTTGCCGAACGTTTGGCACCCCAGGTAACCAGCTTAGTTATCAGCGCCAATCGAAACCTTGAAATTTATCGCGCCAGCGGCTTACCGGTCCTCACAGATACGCTGGATGATTTTCCCGGCCCGCTGGCGGGAATTATCTCTGTTATGCAACAAAGTGATGGGGAGTGGTTTCTGTTTTGCCCGTGCGATACGCCACGTATACCAACGGATCTTGTGGCTCGGTTACAAAAGAACCGGCAGCATAATGCGCCGGCAGTGTGGGTTAATGATGGCGAACGAGATCACCCGGCAATTGCTCTGGTACACCGCAGCGTTTTACCATTTTTGCAGAATTATCTCGCAGGCGGTGAACGCCGGGTGATGGTGTTTATGCGACAAATGGGAGGGCATGCGGTGGATTTCAGTGATGCGAAATCCGCATTCGTCAATGTGAACACACCTGAAGATCTCGCACACTGGCAGGAGAGAACATGATCCCATTACTTGCCATTGCCGCCTGGAGTGGAACGGGGAAAACAACGCTGCTTAAGAAGTTGATTCCAGCTCTCTGTGAACACGGTATTCGCCCCGGGCTAATCAAGCATACTCATCACGATATGGATATCGATAAGCCCGGTAAAGACAGCTATGAATTACGTAAAGCAGGTGCGGCGCAAACGTTGGTTGCCAGCTCACAACGCTGGGCGCTAATGACAGAAACGCCGGATGAGGCAGAGCTAGATTTGGCATATCTGGTGAGCAGAATGGATGCAACAAAACTGGATCTGGTACTGGTCGAAGGTTTTAAACACGAGGCTGTGCCCAAAATCGTGCTCTGGCGGCATGACTGTGGTCATGATTTAGCGGAACTCGCGATAGACGAGCATGTTATCGCCATTGCCAGTGATATCCCTCTGATACATGGTGTGCCGGTGCTAAACCTGAATGATATTGAGCAGACAGTAACGTTTATTTTGCGCTGGATTAGGCAAGTGGATTAATTTTACTTATTGACTGGTAGATAAAAGCCAGCAATTGGCATTGTGGTCCGGGTT
>NZ_SJOP01000033.1 GCF_004331415.1 Kosakonia quasisacchari | reverse complement strand
TACCCAGATTCCCTGATCAGTTTCTATCTTGGTACTGGTCGCCCACCTCAGTATCAGGCTCAGATTGCCGAGCGCCTGATTGCCGCCGACAGGACGCGAGCCGACTACATCATGCTGCCGCAGCTCATTCATGGCGTGTGTTACAGCGTGCCGCCTCAGCATCTACCGAGGGTGCTGGCAAGCTGGGACAGCAGCAAGCCTGCTGACTTCGCGCTGGGTGATGCATGGGGTGCGCCGGTGGTCTACCCCTGCTGGTCACTTGTTGATCACGCTGACGGTGAACCGGTAGAGCGCCATCCCGATGGTGAGGTGCGGACGGAACGGCGACGGGCATGGAGGGTTGCATAATGCCAGCAGCGATACCGCGAGCATGCCGCAAGCGTGGCTGCTCAGGAACAACGACAGACCGTTCAGGCTACTGTGACCAGCACCGCAACGAAGGCTGGCAACAGCATCAGCACGGGCAGAGCCGCCACCAGCGTGGCTACGGAAGCAAGTGGGACGTGCTCAGGGCTGAGGTGCTGAAGCGCGACAAACATCTGTGCCAGAACTGTAAACGCAACGGGCTGATAGCACCGGCAAAGACAGTCGACCATATCATTGCCAAAGCTAACGGCGGCACAGACGACCAGACCAATCTCGAAGCCCTGTGCTGGTCATGCCACCGTTCGAAGACGGGGCGCGAAAGATTCAAATGAGAATAGATATCAATAAATTAATTGCATTTGCAACTATATCGATGTGAATGATATGGATTCTCATCAAGGGGGAGGGCGGGGCAAAAGTTCAGAGGGTTGCCTGCTAAGGACCGCCGCCTCAGTCAGATTTTTTCACCCGCGAAATATAAAAATTAACCGGAGCGTCTATGGCTGGAGCGACGGGGCGATCCGGGCGCCGGGCAAAGCCTGTTGCAAGGAAGTTGCTGGCGGGCAATCCGGGGAAGCGCGCCCTCAACAAAACTGAGCCTTCATTCACGCCGATCACTGGCGTTGAGCCGCCGGAGTGGCTGGACGATAACGCCGCGACGATGTGGCGCATGGTTTCAAAAGAGCTTTGTGCTCAGCAGGTTCTCTGCGCCACCGATCTGCATAACCTTGAAATGTTCTGTATCGCCTATTCGAACTCCCGTCAGGCGCAGGAGCATATTCAGGAACATGGGATCGTCATGGCTGGCTCAATGGGCGGCCCGATAAAAAACCCGGCACTGACGGTGCTCAATGAGGCGATGCGCCAGATGGCATCATTTGGCGGGATGCTGGGGCTCGACCCGAGCAGCCGCCAGCGCCTTATCGGAGCAAACAAAAAACAGTCTGATAACCCATTCAAAAATTTATGACCCGTAAATCCTACCCGAACGTGAACGCCGCAAATCAGTATGCCCGCGACATCGTGCGGGGCAGGGTGACGGCGTGCCGGTATGTCATCGACGCCTGTCAGCGCCATCTTGATGATCTGGCAAAAGAGAAAACCCGGAAATTCCGTTACCGCTTTGATAAGGATCTGGCAGAAAAGGCGGCAAAGTTTATCCAGCTATTGCCGCATACCAAGGGCGAATGGGCGTTTAAACGCATGCCAATAACACTGGAGCCCTGGCAACTATTTATCGTCTGCTCGGCGTTTGGCTGGGTGATAAAAGGCACTAAGCTGCGCCGTTTCCGTGAGGTTTATACAGAGATCCCCCGCAAGAATGGCAAATCTGCGATATCTGCCGGGGTGGCGCTTTATTGCTTTACCTGTGATGACGAGTTCGGCGCGGAGGTGTATTCCGGCGCCACGACAGAAAAACAGGCCTGGGAGGTTTTCCGCCCGGCCCGGCTGATGTGCAAACGTACCCCGGCGCTGTGCGATGCGTTTGGCGTCGAGGTGAACGCTTCAAACATGAACAGGCCGGAGGATGGTGCCCGCTTTGAACCCCTGATCGGGAACCCCGGCGACGGCTCGTCGCCCAGCTGCGCCGTGGTCGATGAATATCACGAGCATGATACCGACGCGCTCTACACCACCATGCTGACCGGCATGGGTGCCCGGCGCCAGCCACTGATGTGGGCAATCACTACAGCGGGATACAACATCGAGGGGCCATGCTACGACAAGCGGCGTGAAGTGATTGAGATGCTTAACGGCACGGTACCGAACGATGAGCTTTTCGGTGTGATCTACACCGTGGATGAGGGCGATGACTGGACGGATCCGGAGGTGCTCCGCAAGGCAAACCCAAACATGGGGGTATCGGTCTACAGCGATTTCCTGCTCAGCCAGCAGAAAAGGGCTATGAACAACGCCCGCCAGGCCAACGTGTTCAAAACAAAACACCTGAATATCTGGGTGTCAGCCCGTGCGGCATATTTCAACCTGGTCAGCTGGCGCAACTGTGAGGATGAAACTCTCACACTCGAGCAGTTTGAGGGGCAGCCCTGCTATCTGGCTTTTGACCTTGCGCGCAAACTGGATATGAACAGCATGGTGAGACTCTTCACCCGCGACATTGACGGGAAACGACATTACTACTGCGTGGCGCCACGCTTCTGGGTGCCGTATGACACGGTTTACAGCACGGATACGGATCAGCAGCGTACCGCAGAACGTTTCCAGAAATGGGTGAACAGCGGGCACCTTGAAATTACCGAAGGCGCTGAAATTGATTACCGCGTCATTCTGGAAGAGGCAAAGGCGGCTAACAGGCAAAACCCGGTGGAGGAATCAGCTATTGACCCCCACGGGGCAACCAACCTTTCGCATCATCTGGCCGACGAAGGTTTAAGCCCCATCACCATCATTCAGAACTACACCAACATGTCAGATCCGATGAAGGAACTGGAAGCGGCAATCGAGGCGGGGCGTTTTCACCACGATGGCCATCCCATTCTTACCTGGTGTATTTCCAACGTGGTGGGTAAACACCTGCCGGGCAACGATGACGTTGTTCGCCCCATAAAGGAGCACAACGAAAACAAAATTGACGGTGCCACTGCGCTGATCATGGATATTGGTCGCGCCATGTTGCCGGAGACCCGGCAGGATCTTAACGGCTTCTTTGAAAATCCCATCATGGTAGGTTTCTGATGAATAAAAATAAGCAGCCGGGCAGGGTGAAAAGCGCTCTGCTCAACTGGTTGGGCGTCCCCATCAGCCTTACCACCGGGACGTTCTGGCAGGAATGGTACGGCACAAGCAGCAGCGGAAAGGTGGTGACGGCTGACAAAGCAATCCAGCTGTCAGCGGTATGGGCCTGTGTCCGGTTGCTGAGCGAGTCCATTTCAACCCTGCCGCTGAAAATTTACGAACGGCAGGCAGATGGCTCTCGAAAGCTGGCACAGGGCAATCAGGTTTATCAGGTTTTATGCCGGAAGCCCAATCTCGAAATGACACCGTCGCGCTTTATGCTGATGCTGGTGGCCAGTCTTTGCCTGCGGGGTAACGCCTTCATTGAGAAGCTGTATATCGGCAACAAGCTGGTTTCACTGGTTCCGCTTCTTCCGCAGAACATGGTGGTGAAACGTCTGGATACCGGGCGACTGGAATATACCTACACCGAAAACGGCAAAGAGCGCGTGATCCCGGAAAAGAACCTGATGCATATCCGCGGCTTTGGCCTGGATGGCGTCTGCGGCATGATGCCGATGATGGCCGGGCGCGATGTGATTGGCGCAGCGATGGCGGTGGAAGAGTCCGCCGCCAAGATTTTCGAGAACGGGTTACAGAGTTCGGGCTTTCTTTCAGCTGAGCAGGCACTGGACAAGGATCAGCGTGAGCGCCTGCGGGGTTACATGCAGGCGTTTACCGGCTCGAAAAACGCCGGAAAAATCATGGTGCTTGAAGGCGGTCTTAAATATCAGAATGTCACCATGAACCCGGAAGCCGCGCAGATGCTTGAATCACGATCCTTCAGCATAGAAGAGATCTGCCGCTGGTTTCGCGTGCCACCTTTCATGGTCGGGCACACCACCAAACAAAGCAGCTGGGCATCGAGCCTGGAGGGGATGAACCTCCAGTTCCTGACCCACACGCTGCGTCCGTTACTGGTTAATATCGAGCAGGAAATTTCACGGTGTCTGCTGGGAGGTGAAGAGGATGTTTTTGCCGAGTTCAGTGTTGAAGGTCTGCTGCGTGCCGACAGTGCCGGGCGAGCGGCGTACTACACCAGTGCGCTGCAGAATGGCTGGATGTCGCGTAACGACGTTCGCCGGCTGGAGAATATGCCGCCTATCGAAGGCGGTGATATCTATACGGTTCAACTCAACCTGACACCGCTTGAAGATCTGAAACAGAGCAGCACAACCGCTCAGGCTATGGCACTGCGAAGCCTCCATAATCACGTATTCCCCGATATTCCTTTCGAACAGTCACCGCTGAAACAGGCGGCCTAGGAGAACCCATGACAATCAGAAGCCTTCCGGCGGCGCCGGAGGGGCGGCCTTTTGCGCGCGAAAAACCGGATCTCCCGGCATCTGCACTGGAGCGATGGAACGGCGGCATTCGTGCTGCAGGCAGTGATGACAACAGCATCTCGATTTTTGACGTGATCGGGAAGGATTACTGGGGAGACGGTGTTTCTGCCAGCCGTATCGCAGGCGCGCTGCGCTCCATGAATGGTGCTGACGTCACCGTGAATATCAATTCACCGGGCGGAGATATGTTTGAAGGCCTGGCGATTTATAACCTGCTTCGTGATTACGAAGGCAAGGTGACGGTGAAGGTGCTGGGCCTGGCTGCCTCTGCTGCATCCATCATCGCGATGGCCGGTGACGAAGTGCAAATCGGGCGTGGCGCATTCCTGATGATCCACAACTGCTGGGTAGTCGCCATGGGAAACCGGCACGACCTGGAAAAAGTCGCTACTGAAATGGCGCCCTTTGATAAAGCGATGGCCGATATCTACTCTGCGCGCAGCGGCCTGAAAGCGGCTGACATTGAATCAATGATGGATGGCGAAACCTATATCGGCGGCAGTGAGGCAGTTGATAAAGGTTTTGCCGACGGCCTGCTTTCTGCCGACGAAATTTCCACCGAAGACGAATCTCCCGCGGCGGCGCTGCGCAAACTCGATGCCCTGCTGGCGAAAACCAACACCCCGCGCGCTGAGCGCCGGAAACTCATTAAAGCCTTAACAGGTGGCATGCCTGGCGCTGCCACCACCACTGACGGTACGCCGGGCGCTGCCGACGACATTAAACCAGAAACCATCTCATCTCTTGAAAACGCCCTGGCTGCGTTAGTCAAATAAGGATCCGCTATGTCTGAAGTAAACGATATTCTGAAAAAAGTTACTGCCAGCATTGAAGAGGCCACCAGTAAATTCAACGCCAAAGCAGAAGAAGCACTGACTGAAGCAAAGAAAACCGGGCAGTTGTCTGCTGAAACAAAAGAAACCGTCGATAAGATGGCTTCTGAATTTAACGCTCTTAAAGAGGCTGAGAAAACCCTGAAAGCTGCCCTGGGTGAGCTGGAGCAGCAGGTTGCGCAGATGCCGCTGGCAAATGCAAAAACCGTTATTGAAACCGTCGGTAAACAGGTGATTTCTTCCGAGGCGTTAAAAGCCTTTGCCGCAAGCGCGGAAGGTGGCAAACGTGTCAGCGTTCCGGTGAAGGCCGCGATCACTTCCCCTGACCTGCCGGATCGCGTTGTCGAGCCGCAGCGACTGCCGGGGATTGATACCGCGCCGAAACAGCGTCTTTTCATTCGCGACCTGATTGCGCCCGGGCGTACCACCTCACCGGCTATTTTCTGGGTGCAACAGACTGGTTTCACCAACAACGCGAAGGTTGTTCCGGAGAATACGGCCAAACCGTACAGCGATATCGAGTTTGCCACCAAAATCACACCGGTGACTACCGTCGCGCATATGTTCAAAGCCTCCAAACAGATCCTGGACGATTTCGCGCAGTTGCAGTCGACCATTGATGCCGAAATGCGTTACGGCCTGAAATATGCCGAAGAGCAGGAAATCCTTTTCGGCGACGGTAGCGGCGCTCACCTGCATGGCATCGTCCCGCAGGCATCAGCGTTTGATCCGGCGTTTCAGGTGGAGCATCAGAACGGGATTGATATTCTGCGTCTTGCCATGCTGCAGGCGCAGCTTGCCCGTTTCCCGGCTTCCGGCCATGTCCTGCACTTCATTGACTGGGCGAAGATTGAACTGACAAAAGACAGCCTGGGCCGCTATATCCTGGCTAACCCGGCAGCACTGACAGGCCCGACGCTGTGGGGGCTTCCGGTAGTGGCGACCGAAGCGCAGCAGTTTATCGGTAAATTCCTGACGGGTGCGTTTAATGCCGGTGCGCAGATCTTCGATCGTGAAGATGCCAACGTGGTGATTTCCACCGAGAACGCCGACGACTTCGAGAAAAACATGATCTCGATTCGTTGTGAAGAACGTCTGGCGCTGGCGGTGAAACGCCCGGAATCGTTCATCTACGGTTCTATTTCTGCCGCTTCAGGCAGCTAAGGTATTCGGCGGCCTGCGGGCCGCCTTTCTTTAAGGCGATGAGTCGATGGAATTCCTTGAATTGTCCGTGGTGCGCGGGCATTGCCGAATCGATGATGATTTTACAGGCGATGATAACCTGCTTGAAATTTTCACCGGGGCAGCGGCGCGATACGTTCAGACCTGGACACGCCGCAGGCTCTACAAAACAAATGATGAACCTGGTTTTGCTGATGATGCCGATCGTCTCCTGCTCGATGACGATATCCGCACAGCGATGCTGCTCCTGATTGGACACTGGTATGCAAACCGTGAAGCGGTAAATATCGGCAATATCACATCCGAAATTCCACTGGCGGTAGAGGCTTTGTTACAGCCACACCGGATTTATGGTCTATAGGAGGTGCCATGCAGGCGGGAAGACTTAACCAGCGTGTGCGTATTCTTAATTTCACTACCATCAAAACCCCGTCCGGCCAGCCAGAGGTTGTCTGGCATGATGGCAGCGATATTTATGCAGAAATTAAAGGTGTAACGGGGCGAGAGCAAATCTCAGCGGGGGCTGAAATGGCGGAAGCAACGATCCGCGTATGGGTTCGCTTCCGCACCGATATCACCGCTGCCTCAAAACTAAAGGTGCTGACCGGCCCCTATAAAGGTCAAATCCTTGATGTTGCCGCGCCACCTATTGCGGATTCAAAGGGTTCTCAACTGGAAATTCTGTGCAAGCAGGGGGTGAAACCGTGATCGATACGAGACTGGATTTTTCCGGCTTACTTGATTTATCGGACGATCTCGCTGCTCTCAGCAAAGCGGAAAACCGCAAGGTGATGCGCGATGCCACGCGCGCGGCGGCCACCATTTTTAAAGATGAAGCAGTTAAGCGCGCACCGATACACACCGGTAAACTGAAGAAAAACATCGTGGTGATCACGCAGCGTGACCGCAATGGCAACATCACATCCGGTGTGCATGTTCGTGGTACGAATCCGCGCACCGGTAACAGTGATAATTCAATGAAAGCCAGCAATTCGCGTAATGCCTTCTATTGGAAGTTTGTGGAGCTTGGCACGTCGTATATGGCGCCCGTTCCGTTTATTCGCCCGGCCTATGATGCCAGGCAGGAAGATGCGGCAAATGCCGCTTTTGCGCGTGCGAATCAGGCGATTGATGAGGCGCTGTCAAAATGACCGAGGCCGATGTTTATTCGCTAATTGGCGCGCTGGCGGGTGGGCAGGTTTATCCCTATGTTGCGCCACTTACCCCGCAGGGCCAGCCATCCATTTCACCTCCGTGGATCACTTTCACGCTGGTGGATCAGGTTTATGGCGACACCTTTTGCGGCCCTGCTGAAGAGAACAGCGCGCTTCAGGTCGACGTGTATTCCCGTACCGTTGATGAGTCAAGAGCGCTGCGTGAGCAGGTTATTGCCGCGCTGATGCCGCTGGGATTAACTCAGATGAGCAAAACAGGCGGCTACGAGCAAGATACCGGCCTGCACCGGGCAACGCTTGAAGTCCATGTTCTTCAGTAACCCACCAATCCCTTAAATCCATGACCGCCGGAAGGCGGTTTTTTTATGCCCGGAGACAGCTATGTCCTCACTTTACGAAAAATCGCAGTTAACGAAGATCCTGATTTCTTCGCTGCCGGCAACGAAAGAAACGATGGGTACCGCCGTCTTTCTTGACCTTAGCTGCACGATCAAAGAAATTCAGTTTACCGGTGGTCAGAAGCAGGATATCGACGTGACCACCCTGTGCTCAACCGAGCAGGAAAATATCAACGGCCTGCCCGCACAGTCGGAGATTTCTCTCTCCGGCAACTTCTATAAAAACCCGGCGCAGGACGCACTGCGTGATGCATATGACAATGACACGACGTATGCCTTTCAGGTTATTTTCCCGTCCGGTAAAGGTTTCACTTTCCTGGCTGAAATTCGACAGCACACGTGGTCATCCGGTACTAACGGCGTGGTTGCGGCCACATTCTCCCTTCGCCTGAAAGGCAAGCCTGAAAATATCGAACCTGGTTCGTAAGGATTATCATGTCATCTATTAAAGAGCTTGCTCTGGCTAAGCTGTCAGGTTTTCGCCATAAAACTGTCGAAGTACCGGAGTGGAGTGGCGCGAAAGTGGTACTGCGCGAACCTTCCGGCGAAGCATGGTTGCGCTGGCAGGAGATCGCAAAGACTGGCAATGAGGATGAGGAACTTTCTGTTTCAGAGCGTGCTCATCGTAATCTCAAAGCTGACGTCGCGCTTTTCCTTGATGTTCTCTGTGATGAAGATAAACAGCCGGTATTCTCAGTTGATGATGAAGAGAAAGTGCGCCAGATTTATGGGCCGGTACATTCCCGTTTGCTTAAACAGGCGCTTGATCTCATCACGTCAGCGGAAGACGCGCAGGAAAAGTCGCTACCCCCGGCGTAAAATTTCTGATGTCGCTTGCGCTCCGCATGGGGCGCACGCTTTCAGAACTCAGGCAGAACATGTCAGCCAGCGAGCTAATGATGTGGATTGAGTACGACAGAAAAAGTCCTGTCGGCGATATCCGCGGCGATATTCAGGCGGCGCAGATTGTCTCGGCCATTTACGGATCGCAGGGTGCAAAAGTCCCACTTAGCGATGCTATTTTGCAGTGGGGGGGAGATGTGAATGCGGAAGATAAAGATCCGTTCGCTGGGCTTGAGGAAGCATTAACAGAAGCTACTAAGTGACATCACAATAAAAAAATAATAGGATTCTTCTGTTTCTGACAGAGGGATCGTTATATGAAATACATAATTTTAATATCGTCTTTCTTTTTATTATCTGGGTGTTCTACTCAACCAGTTGGGACAGAACAGGCATCTAATGTTCCTCCAGAAAGAGTTTGGAATAAAAATATAACCAATAAAACTGAAGGTGCTGGAATAATAATAGTTAAGCGTGACTCCGGTTTTATGGGTAGCGCATGTCTTACCAGCGTGTATTTTGATGGAAATCCCGTCGCGGATTTAAACACCAGAGAGAAGGTCACACTTTATGCCAATACAGGACGGCACGTGCTAAGTGCAACTCCACACGGATGGTGCGCTGGTGGTATGGTGGAAGTTGCAGCCGATGTTGTAGCTGGTAAAACTTTAATGTACAGAATTGGATATGGCGCCAACGGTGATTATCGATTTTCCCCAACGGCCTTTTAAATTCAATTAAACACAATAAACCCGCTAAAGTTTTTAGCGGGTTTTTTTATTGGGTGAAATATGGCTACGCTCCGCGAACTTATTATCAAAATTTCCGCAAATTCCAGTTCATTTCAGTCTGAAATCGCACGAGCATCGCGTATGGGGGCTGATTATTATAAAACGATGGAGGGTGGCGGCAGAAAATCAGCAGCAGCCGCACGCGAATCGCAGCGAGCCTTAGCAGCTTTAAATGGTGAGTTGGCTTCTGTAAAGGCAACCGCTACTGGTCTGGCTGGCGCTTTTGCTGGTGCCTTTGCCACTGGTCAACTTATTCATTATGCAGACACCTGGAATCAGTTATCCGGGCGACTGCGTCTGGCATCTACCGGGGCAGATGACTTTTCCGAGTCACAGCGAGCTCTGATGGATATCAGCCAGCGCACCGGAACATCCTTTGAGGCTAACGCGAACCTGTATTCTCGTATCGCTTCAGCCCTGCGTGATGCCGGATACGCATCTTCTGATGTGGCAAAAGTGACAGAAACAGTCGCCACATCGCTGAAACTCTCCGGTGCCAGTACGGAAGAAGCCAGTTCCGTTATTACCCAGCTCAGCCAGGCGCTGGGATCTGGCGTGCTGCGCGGAGAAGAGTTTAACGCCATCATGGAGAGCGGTGGGCGGCTTGCTAAATTACTTGCTGACGGGCTACACACCACCGTTGGTGGCCTGCGTAATATGGCAAACAATGGCCAGTTGACTACTGACAAGATCATCCCACTACTGACCAATGTCGAGCAATTGCGTAAGGAGTTTGGCACCTTACCAGCCAGCATCAGCGGTTCTGCGCAGAAGGTTGAAAACGCCTTTATGGCATGGGTTGGCGGCGCTAACAATGCTCTTGGTGCCTCATCTGCTCTTGCCGGTGGGCTGGACAGCCTGGCGGATAATATCGGTGAAATAGCCGCTGTGGCAGGTGTTCTCGCGGCTGTGGGTGGTAGTCGTATGTTCGGGAACATGATTAATGGCGCCACCAGTGCAACAGCAAAACTAATTGAAACAAGAAAAGACGCCATCGCGCTGGCTGACGCCCAGAACTACGCTGCTGTTCAGGTGCAACGTAAAGCAGTAGCTGATGCTGAGGCTGCAAAATCGGCCTATAACCTCGCGCTGGCTGAGGCCAATGTGGCGAAAGGTTCGAATGCGGAAGCTCTGGCAACCGACAATCTGATTAAAAAGCGTAGTGAGATGATTGCGGCAAATGCTAAAGCTACGCAATCCAATATGGCAGTTGCTGCGTCTCATCAGGCAGTGAACAGAGCCACGAGCGTCGTAGGTGCAATAGGCGGCGGCGCTCGCCTGCTATTGTCGCTGGTGGGTGGAATACCAGGTGCATTGATGCTTGGTGCGGGTGCCTGGTACACCATGTATCAGAACCAGGAAGAAGCCAGACGTTCGGCGCAGGAATATGCCAGACAGATCGATGTCATCAGGGATAAAACATCGAAAATGTCACTCACTGATGCTGATGATAATAGAGGAAAAACGGTAGATGCACTGGTTGAGCAAAACCGATTAATTGACGAGCAGGCTAAGAAGGTTAACGGTCTAAAAAGACAGATTGAAGACCTCAATAAATCTCGTGGCCAGCCGGGAATTACCAGTGAAAACGAGCAGAATATTTTAAGCGCAATAGCTATTGTTACGGATCAATTAGCGGTCGAAGAGGGCAAGTTGAATGGTATGCGGGAGCAGTCTCGCACAATTCAACAATCACTTGAAGAAATTGAACGTCGACGTAACGAGTTAATTCGTGAGCAGGCCTGGCGACAAAATTCGCTTTATCAGTCGATGCTTGTAATGAACGGTCAGCATACTGAATTTAACCGCCTGCTTGGGCTGGGAAACCAGTTGCTGATGGCCAGACAGGGAATGACTGTCACACCGCTGCGGGTTCCTCAAGCCACAGCCACGCAAAAGCAGATAGACGCGCTTGAAAAAAGTCGCCGTGAGCTTGCTCTCTCGCGCCTTAAAGGCGAGGCAAAAGAACGAACCCGGCTTGGATACACAGCTGATGATCTGGGGCTCACTGCGGATCCTCAATTCCAGACCAACAGAGCAGAGCTTATCAATAATGGTCTGGAAGAGTGGCGCAATAACGAGGCTAACAAGAAGAAACCTAAAGGGCCGAAAACCGATGAAGAAAAGGCCGTTGATACCTATGACAGGCTGATCAAGCAGCAGAAGGAGCAAATCGCATTAGAAGGGCAGAATACCGAACTGGCTAAGGTGAAATATCAGGTCAGCCAGGGGGAACTGTCCACGCTGAGCGATGCGCAAAAACAGACGCTTCTGCAGAATGCCGCCCTGATTGATCAGACCAAAATTAAACAGCAGCTTATTGCATACGAGAATTCTCTGGCCGATGCCAATGCAACTGCGCTTGCCGCAAATCAGGCCCAACTTGCAGGGTACGGGCAGGGAACCCGCCTGCGTGAGAGGATGCAGGAAGAGTACAGCATCCGTAAAGAGTTCGGTGATAAGAACACCGATCTGCTGCGGCAGTATCAGGCAAAAGAAATTAGCCAGGAGTTTTATGAAAAAGGGATTGCGCTGAACAAAGAATATCTCGATCAGCGCCTTCGTGATCAGCAGGCCTACTATGAAGCCTCTGATGCGCAGCGCGCTGACTGGGGGGCAGGAATGAGGGAAGGTTTTTCTAACTGGGCAGATGAGGCTTCTGATTACGCATCTCAGACGGCAAACCTCGTCAGTTCCTCAATGGATGGGCTGGTTGGCAGCATTTCCGATGCGCTATCTGGCAACAAAAGCAGCTGGGATGACTGGGCTAATTCTGTGCTCCGCTCGATGCAGAAAATACTGATTAACGCCATGCTGGTGGATAGCCTGAAATCCGCATCCAGTTCCGGCGGTCTCTTCTCGTCGATTGGCGGAATGTTCGGCGGTTTATTTGGCGGCGGCAGTTCAGGTTCTTCAACCGGTGCTGGCCAGTCTTTCGCCGTGCCATCTTTCCGGCCAAATGCGAAAGGTGGCGTCTACGCATCCGAAAGCCTGAGTGCGTACAGCAACAGCGTGGTGAATACCCCGACCTATTTTGCCTTTGCAAAGGGAGCCGGGCTGATGGGCGAGGCAGGACCGGAAGCCATCATGCCGCTCACCCGTTCGGCGGATGGTTCCCTTGGTGTCAGAATGGTTGGCGCTCAGGGGGCTAACTCCGGCGGTGGCAGTACGATTATCCATCAGCATTTCAGTATTTCCGGGAATGGCGATACCGCGCTTAAACAGGCCATGCAGGAAGCCGCACGGCAGGGAGCACAGGATGGCGCAAAACAGGCAAGGCAGGAACTCCTCCAGGACTTCCAGACCCGCGGGCAGGCGCGCCGTTTGCTGAACGTTTAGTAAGGAGTGATTATGGCTGTTGAATGGCCTGCTGATGTCTGTCCCGCGGCGCTGACATGGCGCCCGGAGAGCAACACCAAAACATTTCGATCCCCTTTCAACGGTGCTTCACAGACCGTCCGTTATCCCGGTACCCGCTGGGTATGCTCCCTGACGCTGACCAACCTCACCGACGAGAAATCACGGCGCGTTGATGCGCTTATCGCATCCCTCGATGGCGAGTATGGCCGGGTTAAAATCCGTGACTGGGGGAGGCCGGGAAGAACGCCGGCGGGAAACCCGACCGTTTCTGATGCAAACCAGACCGGCACGGAGTTACACAGCAAAGGCTGGACGGCGGGTGTGATAGTGCTGCGCGCCGGGGATTACATCACCGTTAATGACGAACTGAAAATGGTTACGGCAGATGTGACCAGCGCGGCGGATATGACGGCGATTATCCCGATAGCGCCAATGCTCCGTATTTCGCCACCGGCAAACGCACCGATTGAAGTGGCGAATCCTTACGGCATCTTTAAGCTGAAGGACAACCAGCAGGGGGCGGGCAGCCGGATACCCGGCGGCTTTACCAGTTACACCATTGAGTTTGAGGAGGCGTTTTAATGCTGTATTCCCCGTTTTCTGATGCGATGGTGGACTGGTTGTCACGCGACCGGGTAACGGCGGTGATCGCCGCGAATATCCAGTTTGAATCGGGCACCGTCTATGTACATTCCGGTACCGGCACGATTGTCCTGAACGGTTTTGTTTATTACGGCATGGGAAAAATGGGGGCGGTTGATGATGTGGGTGAAACCAATTCGACCAGCCCGGCGCAGCTAAAGCTTACGCTTTCCGGACTGGATCTTTCGTTGTTTTCCACCACGCTGAATGAGCGGTGTGTTGGCAGGCAGGCGAATATCTACCTTGTCGTTATGGATGACAGCGGCGTGGTGCGCGCGGCGGATATGATTTTTCAGGGCAAAGTATCGAGTACGGGTGCTACCGCCGGTGAAACAAACGCCCTGCAGTACACCGTCAGCAATATCTTTGAGGACTGGCAGCGCCCGTTTCCCGATCGTTACACCGATGAATCCCACCAGGCCACGCAGCCGGGCGACCGTATTTTTCGTTACGTGGCGCAGATGGCGGAGCGTTCAATTTACTGGGGCAGCAAGAAAGATGCTCCGGGTTTTACTTATTCGTGAGGACGCATGAAGCATCCGGACTGGCATAACCGATTAATCGCCGTGATGAAGGCCGCTGAAAAGCGGCCTTTTTCATGGGGTAAAAATGACTGCTGTCTTTTTTCGGCCGACTGCGCTCTGGCGATGTGCGGCGAGGATTTTGCAGCTGATCTGCGCGGTACTTACCACACGGATACAGGGGCAAAAAAAGTGTTGCTGCGCAACGGCGGAACGCTGGAAAAGGTGCTGGGCAGATTCCTTGATGAAGTGCCGGTGAAACTGGCGCAGCGCGGGGATATCGCAGTCGTGGAGAATAACGGCGCCCGGTGCGCCGGTGTGGTTTATTCCGGCGTGGTGTGGGTGCCGGGTAGTGCCGGGCTGGTCAGCCTGCGGGTGAAACCCCTGAGTGTGTGGAGGGTTCGATAATGCCAGCTGCGATCCCAATCGTTGCAACCATTGCCGCAGGTGTTGCTGCTTCACAGGGGGCTTATGCCATCGGTATCGCCATCACTGTGGCTGCGCAGGTGGCAACCCAGCTGATGACAAAGAAACCGTCGATTGACGCGTATCGCGATACCTCTGAGCGCAAGCAGGTGCTGCGTGCCGCCTCCAGCCCGAAAACCGTGGTTTACGGTCGTACAATGTCAGCCGGTACGCTTTTCTTTTCAGAAGAACAGCCTGGCTCCCAGACCGATGGTGAATGGCTGCATATGGCGATCACGCTCGCCGGGCATCCCATTTCCGGAACGGGCGCGATCTATCTTTCCGATGATGATATTGGCACGTTCGGTGATAGCGTCACGCATGAGGTACACATTGACCGGCAGACCGCCGATCCGTTCATGCTGGCTAACTGCCCGTCGTGGAAAGCGGACATGATCGGTAAGGGCATTTCATGGTTACGTATTTCCATGAAATTCAATGCCGAGAAGTTCCCGGCAGGTATCCCCAATATCAAGGTCGAAAAACTCGGGCGGAAGGTTTACGACCCGCGCACCGGGCAGACGGCTTACAGCAATAATGCCGCGCTGTGCATTCTCGACTATTACCGTAACTATCTCAAAGTGCCTGATACCGATATCAACTGGGATCAGTTTCAGGAAGCGGCAAACATCAGCGATGAGATTGTCGCTAACGGCGATGGCACCTCAGAACGCCGTTACATGCTTAATGGTGAGTTTGACCTCAGCGAAAACAAGGCCAGTATCCTTGAAGCCATGCTGGTATGTTGCGCCGGAGAACCCACGTACACGGCGGGTAAACACGGTATTCTGGTCGGGGCATATTACGGCCCGGCTACAGAAACCATCACGGAAGATCAGATCGCCGGTGATATTGAAATCATGCCGGAGGTGGCTCAGACAGACCGGGTGAACACGGTGAAAGGCACTTTCGTTGATCCGCTGCAGGGCTATTCTGAAGTTGATTTCCCGTCTGTATCGGTTGCTGAATGGGTAACTGAGGACGGGGTGGAGATATCTCAGGATATGCCGCTTCGCTTTGTAACCTCTGAATTTCAGGCGCAGCGCCTGGCGGATATCCGGCTGAAGCGCACGCGCATTTCCCGCACGATGAATATCCCGCTTAACCTGAGCGGCTACCGCTATCGCCCCGGCATGTATGTGAAAGTCAGCCTCCCGTCGCTTGGCATCACCGGCGTTGAAATGCGCGTGACAGACTGGAAGTTTGGCATCAGTAATGGTGTGCAACTCACGGTCAAACAGGAAACCGCCGACGTGTGGGGAGATGCCATTGGTAAACCCATCGTGCGCCCGCCGTTCACGCAGTTACCCGCTGGCGGCGTGGCGCAGCCGCAAAACCTGAAATACACCGTCGAGGAGATCGGGCAGGTGGTGCAGGGTGTGCTGTCATGGCAGAACGTCGGACAGTTTGCCTACAACAAAGTGATCATCCGGCAGGGCGGAACGGCGGTGCTGTCTGTGCAGGTTCCTGGATCATTTACCCGGCTGACCGGGCTGCCGAGAAACACATACACCGCGCATGTCATCGCTGTTAACCAGATGGGCGCGGAGTCGCCGGAGGCATACCTCGAATTTAATATTCAGGCACCGCCACCGCCGTCGCGGGTGGATATCGAACAGGGTTTCTTTGCCATCACACTGATCCCGCGGCTGGCCGATCTGGTCAACGTTTCCACACAGTTTGATTTCTGGACGTCAGGAGAAACACCGCTGCCAAACGCCAGCGATATAACGGTGGAAAATGGCGCCACGCGGGAAGGTATCGGAACGACCTGGACGAAACACGATCTCAAAGTCGGGCATACCTATTACTGGTACATCCGGACCATAAACGCCTTCGGCACATCAGCGTTTGTGACTGTCGCCGCTGAATGCTCAATGGATACCGGGAGCCTGATTGAAATCATCGATGACGGGATCCGTAATTCTGACGCGTTCCAGAATATCCAGAACGGGGTGGATACCAACCTTGAGGCCGCCATGCAGAATGCGCTGGCGGTGCATGGCACCGTTGAGCATCAGTATCAGCAATATGGTGAGGTGCGGGCCGATATTCTTGTTGTGAAGACGACGGTCGCCAGTAACGAAAAAGGGCTGGCCGACCTGTCAACTTACGTACAGGCGCAGATAGGTCCGGCAGGAAGCCTTGTTGCTGCCGTTAATCAGAAAATGACCGCTGAAGTTAACATCGACGGGACAGCGAAAGCGTCTTACGTCACTAACCTCGGTATTGTCCGCAATGGTGTGAAGTACAGTGCCGGGTTTGGCATGTCGATAGAACCAGACGGCAGCGCCTACAAATCGACGGTCGTTGTCGCCGCTGACCAGTTCGGTGTTTATTCCGGGAATAATCCCGGCAACTGGCAGGCCGCGTTCTTTGTTTACAACGGCCAGGTATTTATCAGGAGCGTGCTGATACAGGAGGCATCCATTGATTTCGCCAAAATCACGGATACGCTCCAGTCGTCGAACTACGTGCCCGGCGTCAGCGGCTGGCGGCTAGGGAAAGGCGGCGATGCAGAATTTCATGGCAGGGTCTATGCAACCAGCGGTCAGTTCTCCTTCAACGGGACGAATAACACCGTGGTGCTCGATGATAATGGCCTTACCGTTAACCTGACCGGTGGCGGCATGATTCGCGTGGGGAAATGGTAATGCCTGAAGGTTTACTTATCGACCTGAAGGACGGCGGGCCTCGCATGGAAATTACAGCCGGTCTTCGCTGTCCTTCTTTCAGCATGGTTATCCCTGAACAATTTGACGTTAATCAGTACCAGATCCCTAACTATGTAGCCGGAAGTCAGGTTGTGCTGTTGCCACGTAACACCGTTTATATGACGTACCGTGGCACAAATCTGATCCCGACCATCGGGATGCTGTCCGGTTATTCCGTATCCGGCAACGTCATTACCCTGAACACCTGGTGGAGCGACAACTGGAACCGGGCCAAATCGTTCAATTCTGCTGTGTGGCAAATCCTTCCGGCATCGCAGGGGCAGGGGCTGTTGATTCAGGACAGCACGGATTTTCTGTCAATAACGGATGCAACGATGGTGGGCTCCTGTGTCTGGCGCGGAACCGTAACGTTTACAGGAAGCTGGGCCACACCGGATACGGGCGTTTCCCGCGATCAGTATCTGGTGTTCGCTAAATGGAGTGCTGACGGTGTGACCGTTGAATTCGACGGAGCGAATGTCACTGCATATCAGGAGAGAAATGGCGATGATGTGGCAGCCACGGTAACCCTGCAGGTAGCGATTTTTGCCAGTGGAATCATCCCCACGCCGGGAACAGGCTTCAACATTTTCAAAAACGGTACCTGTGTTTTTTCCACTACACGACGCCCGTTTGTTTACCGTAACGCCTCGTTTGTTCCGTCATGGAACTGGACGGATATTGGCGACAGCATGATCATGCTCGGGCGGTACGGTTACGACAGCAGAACATCGGGTGGCTGGGACTATCTTAAATGGGCGGGGATCGTCCGTTCCGGAAACGCAGTCAGATGTGGGCGTGGTCGTACATCTACAACCTGGACGGACAGATATTCTGTTGTTGGCCAGCGGCTGACATCTGTCAGCATCCCCTGCATCCCTTCAATGTATTAACCACACCCGGCCCGCGCGCCGGGTTTTTTTATTGCCCGGAGAATATATGTCTTTAGGAACGGTCAGCCTTACACCAAATTCAGATCAAGTCGTCGGTCTTAGCACGCTGTTCACGGCCGAGCTTGCTGCAAACGATTATATGGTGGTCGTTGTTGGCGGCATCCCTTACTCGCTTCCTGTGAAATCCGTAAACAGCGACACATCGCTGACTCTTGTTACAAAGTATACTGCGCCAGCGCAATCCGGGGCTGCCTGGTATGCCATTCCGCGTGTGGCGATGAGTCTTATCTCAGCTGCTGTTGTTGCACAAAGCACCGAAGCATTGCGTGGACTGAATTACGATAAACAGAACTGGCAGCAACTGTTCACCGGCAGCGGTACGATCACTGTCAAATTGCCAGACCAGAGCACCTATACCGGGCCGTCATGGAACTACATTCTTACGCAGCTAAACAACAAAGCCGACACCAGCTCGTTAGGTAACTCAGCTACCCGAAACGTGGGTACAACATCCGGGTCGGTTGCTGCTGGTGATGATTCACGATTTGGAACGGTAGCAGGTAAATCGGGTGGTGAAATAACTTCCTCAGTTTCTGTCGTTGGTTCAACAACCTGTACAGCGAAAACGACGTCCGATCCGACAACTGGCGTTTTGGTTGCTGGTGGTGCGGCGCGGTCTGCATATCAAGTTAATGGGGTTGAACGTGTTGTAGCAGGGTTGCAGGCAAAATACTCGTGGGGTCAGGCCACATCGTATGCAGAATTGAGTGTTGCTGTGTTTAGTAGTACAGGAGCCGCAGCAGGTGCATCCTTCATTTTTAATGGTAATGGTTCTGCAACAGCCTCTGGATCATGGATATCCAACTCAGATATTCGCCTGAAGACAGCGGTGAAACGTATAGAAGATCCGCTGGATAAAATGGAGAAAATACGTGGTGTAACATGGAAACGACTCGACGGAATCGCTCCCGGGATTGGTTTTATTGCACAGGAAGTGCAGGAAGTATTCCCGGATCATGTTTTTGTAACAGGTGACAGGACGCTGCAGGATGGCACGCTGGTTGAAAACGTACTCAGCCCAGATACTTCAGGGGTGGCAGCCGCGCTTCATCATGAGGCTATCCTGGCGCTTAAGAAACAAATTGTTGATCTTCAGGAGGTTGTAAACCAGTTGAAACAAGGTTCTTGATCATTACCGTCAATAAATAATACTGTATATATGAACAGTGTTATTGAGATGAACATTATGCCACGCCAGTACGAAATACATACCGCCTTTGTGGCTTCCATACAGCAAAACCCCAAGGGCTACCAATACCTGCGCACAGCCGATTTTATAAGAGAGCTGGCAGCTCGTAACTGGCATTTCAGCCAGGAGGATGCCAACACGTGGATAGAGCAGTATCAAACCGACTTCGTGGACAAGACGACGGACTTTAGCGAAAACCGTCTCTGGATGTTGAGAAATATGGGGAGGATCCACTAATGGGATTTCCATCGCCAGCTGCTGATTATGCTCAGCGCACGCTAACCGTTGACGCAATTTGCCAGATGGACGCAAATTGCAGGATCATCGAGACGGACACCGGGTATGCGGTGATTGACCTTTCTTCCAGGCCGGGTGAGGGTGAAACCGTTCTCGCCACGTTCGACGGCCGCGCGCAGTTTGCAAAATGGATGCGCGGGGCGCTGATAACGGAAGACGGTGAAACCATTGAAGACGAGGCGCTGGATGGTGTCACCGTTCATGGATTACTTACGTACACTATTACCCGATTGCATGATGATGGCGGCATTGTGTGATGGGGCATGTATGGGGCATTTTTATTCTTCGTTTATGGGCGAATATGGATGTTAACCAATTTGGATATCAGTAAACGCCTGTTGTAACGTGTGCTCTTGGGCGAACTTTACTGTTTATGAAAATTGCACAGTCATATCATGAACATGCAGGTGTAGTGAGCGTTGCTCACGCATGATCACGAATAATGGGAAGATAACCACCGCCTGGCGGTTATTTTCCCTTCTTTTCCATTTCGCTCGCTTTCCCTCCCGACCCTTTTTTCACTCTCACAGCCACCTTGCGTGGGCACAGACGATCACATCAACCATTGCCGTTACGGATAAAGTCACGCTTACCGTTTTCAACTGACAATATCCGAAGGAACAGATTACGCATGTTTGCTCATATGAGAATCGCCCGGCCCGTAACCGATCTTGAACTGGCCTGCCGTATGTATTGCGAGGCGCTTGAACTGCGTAAGATTGCGGATTTCACCGATCACGATGGATTTAGCGGCGTGATGGTGGGACATCACTCTGTGCCCTGGCACATTGAATTCACCCTTTGTCATCACCATCCGGTTAAACCTGCTGCGACGGCAGAGGATTTGCTGGTGCTCTATTACCCGGACGCTGATGAGTGGGCTGCGCGCTGTGAAGCCATGCGTAAAGCCGGGTTTGTAGAAGTCATTTCGTTTAACCCTTACTGGGATGTTTCAGGCAAGAGCTGGCAGGATAATGACGGTTATCGCGTAGTGTTGCAAAACAGAGCCTGGGTTACTGATTGAATGCGGTGAGTTTTATCATAAGCGTACTTTAAAATGTCCAGGAATAAGTAAGCGGGCGAACTCCGCTTTCGTAAATATTCCTTGTGACGAAATATCTGATTATTGCGCCGACTTTATTATATTGACATAAATATACATTTTGTTTTTTACACTGTAGCGCCTGTAACGCAGCGGTGAGGAATATCATGTATCGAAGTACGGAACAAATTGATAATATTCTTTTTGATCTCAATAAGGCAGTTGACGCGCATTATGATTGGTTAATCAATATGTTCGCCTCTGTGGTCAATAATAATATTGAACAGTCGCAAAGCATTAACGCGCATTCGCACCATCTGTGCCATTTTGGTCGCTGGCTGGATGGGCATCAACCAGCGAATTCGGAGGAATCCGCCTGCCTTCAGGCGATTGATGCGACGCACACAAAAATGCATAACTGCGGCCGTGAATTGATGTGCATCATTAGAGACAAAAAAACAAATATTGATAAGTTTTCAGAATTTAAGCATCGGCTTGCGCTATTTTCTGCAGCGGTAACCGCCTATAAAACGTATTTGTTAAAGATGCGAGGTGGCGTTGATATATTAACTGGGTTGCCAGGTCGCCGAATGCTGGATGAAAGATTCGAACTGCAATTGAAAGAGGTCTCAGACCAGAATGTTTATATGCTGCTGCTTGATATCGATAGATTCAAGAATGTGAATGATACATACGGGCATCTGGTTGGCGATGAGGTTTTACGGGAGCTGGCGCAGCAACTGCGCGATCGGATCCGTGGGGGTGACACCGCCTACCGCTACGGCGGTGAGGAGTTCATCATTATTTTGCAGGCGCCTTCGGATAGAGAAGCGTGCCAGGCCGCGCTGCGCCTGTGTGAATCGGTTGCTGGCACAACCATTCATTGCGACGATAAAGCGCTTAACATTACGGTGACCATTGGCGTGACTCAGGCATGGGCAGGCGAGTCCATCGGCATCGTCGCGAAAAGAGCCGACGCGGCGATGTACCGGGGAAAACAGACCGGGCGCAATCGCTGTATGTTTATGGATGAAGGTGGTGAGATTCACCTTATTACCGACTAATACTTCGTTATCTCAGGTTTGATTTGTTTATATCACGTTCATTGCTTTAGGAAGGGTTCTGTCATCAACGGTGGTTGACTCTATTTTTAATCATAATAAAAAAGCCCTTGAAAGGGCTTTTTTATGGCAGAAAATGCTCGGCGAATTACAGATTTTGGTAGCGATCTTCCAGGCCGATATAGTAAGAGGAGTTGACCAGCGCTTGTTTAAGAGCATGCCGATTTTGGCTGTCAAAAAAGGCATAATTAATTTTACCGGCCAGCGCAAGTCCGGTCGGGCGCATCATATGATACGTGTTGTCGCCCGAGCCTATTTTCGGCGCAACATAATTTTTAAGCAGGTCATTACCTTGCAGATCGAAATTCTCGTTAATACCCAGCGATTTGTGATAAATCACCTGTAATAACAAACTCAAATTATAGTTATCCGGGTGACTTACCGTTGAGTAGCAATCTGGATTAGCGGAAAGCGTGCGGAAATACTCTTCTGAATAATCGAAGTAAAGTTTGCCCTGTTGAAATAACGAGCGGTATTTTAACGCATCTTCTTTAAGCATAGTTGTTTGTTTTTCATTGGAAAAACTCACGGAATGATACGCTTCTACTACGTGTTGAATACTCACATTGGTGAGATAAAGATGCAGCATGCGGTAATCGACGTAGACCATAAAATCAGGGATTTTATCTTTATAGTATCCGAGTTGCGGGGTTGAAACGCGGGATTCCATGGTTGGTAGCATGGTGATATCAAAGAATTGGCTTAAGGCCGCGGTTGAAAACGGGCCCCATTTTTCTGTGTGATGCTGCATAAAAATGAAATCACACTGTTCTAATTCGTGATAGAAATTAATGAAGTCATTATTTTCATTAAGTTTATAAATCGGCATATTGTAAATGCCATCGAACTTTCCTTCATGCAGCCCGCTGACGTTCATTATCAAATTTCCCAGAACTTCAAGTTGGCAATTACCAATTAATGCTAATTTCATTTTATAAACGCCCCCAGGCTCATGCATTTTGTCGTAATTACAGCGTCTAATTTTATCGTTAGCCTGGGGGCGGAGTACAGGTAAAACCTTATTTTTGTATCAAATAACGGATCGTCGGCCCATCTTGTTGAATATCCAGCACGGTATAGCCGTGATTACGCGCATCCAGCGGAATATTGTTAATAGATTGCGGGCAGTCGCTGATCACTTCCAGAATCTCGCCTTTTTGTAACTGCGGCATCGCTTCAAGCGTAGCAACGGCCGGATAAGGGCAGGGCTCGCCGCTCATATCAAGACGGTAATCGGGCACGATATTCATGCAGTCTCCTTAACGGTAGTCGCTGTGTTGGCGCGGCGGAAGAAACGTTTTTCCCACCCGACAACGAACAAGAAAGCGGCCAACAACAAAAGATAAGTGACCAGCAGGCCACCCAGCGGGCCGAAGGTATTCAACAGGTTGATTTTGTCCCAACTGGTGGCCAGCGCTGGTGATAAATCATCCCAGTAGTAGGCGAGGACCGTTGAGCCAATCACGTTTCCAAGCCCAACCCACCAGTAATGCACCTGGCCTTCCACCGCGCGGTACATCCACCCGGTTTCACAGCCACCCGCCAGCACAATGCCAAAGCCGAACAGCAACCCGCCGAGCACAGCATTTGGGCCCGCCCACATAATTTTGGCTTCCATGCCCAGTTGGACATAGCTAAAGATGCCAATGGCGCTTGCCGCCATACCGAAAATAATGGCTTTCGCCATCATTGTGCGCCCGGTAATCCACATATCGCGGAAGGCCGAGGTAAAGCAGATTTGCGCACGTTCGATAAGCAGACCAAAACCGACACCAAACAGCATCGCCAGACCTAATTTCGGTTGATGCATTGCCGTCAGCAGCGCCCAACCTACCATGCCCGCGAACACCAGCATCCCGATGCGAAAGCGGCGTTTTGCCTGGGCAGGTTTTTGCGTTAGCGGCGAGGCGGCTGAAACTTTTTGCATTTTGACCGGGATGCGAAACAGCGGCAGCAACGTGAAGCGTGCGCCAAACCACGAGCCAATAGCGGTGGCGATGGCAAAAAACCATGCGTGCAATGAGAACTGCGGAATACCGGTAAAGAACGCGGCGAGGTTACAGCCCATCGCCAGACGTGCGCCGAAACCAGCAATCATCCCGCCGATAATCGCCTGCATAATGCGGATACGGCTGTGCGGTAAACGCAGTTTGACGTTGTTCGCCCACAGCGCGGCGGCGAAGCATCCGCCGAACATGCCGATGATCATCATGCCGTCGATACGGGTGAGCGGCGTGCCGTCGAGGTGGATCAATTTGAAGTAGCCCCACTCTTCGGTATGCACTCCCGCCAGCTGTAATAATTGACCGCCCCAGCGGGTAAATTCGCCGGTGACCGCCCAGAACGTGCCGGTGATACCAAAATAGTAGGTGGAGAGGATGCCCGCAGCGATAACCGCCGGGACGGGAGACCAGAACTTAATCAAAAAGCGGTCTTTGAATTGTTGCCATGACATAGAAATGAGCCTCTGAACTCAGAAGGAACGGGTAATGCAAAAGAACCCGGATAATACACGGGCGAGATGGCAAGCTAACGTAAAAAAGGCGAAAAACCTGGTACAGATCAAACTTGGTGGCGGTGGGGGAAAGGGTGGCGATGATAATGCTTTAATGCCACAATATTTTTTTCTTCGCGAGCAGGATAAATAATGAAAAAGCGAGTGATTATTGGCGCGGCAATGCTGCTGAGCGGTTGCGTCCAGGTGGACAATTATGATGCGGTGGTGAAACAGCCCGCACCGGCAGATCTGGTGGGTTACTGGCAGTCATCCGGGCCGCAAAGCAGCCTGGTGAGCCCGGAAGCCATCGCCAGCCTTATCGTGACAAAAGAAGGGGATACGCTTGATTGCCGCCAGTGGCAGCGCGTGATTGCCGTTCCGGGTAAACTGATGCGTAATGGCGATAAGCTCTACAACGTGACGCAAAAACGCGATATTTACCGCCTTGAGCGCGAAGGTAACGCGCTGGAGTTTGATAGTCTGACATTGCAACGCGTCGATAAACCCACTGTTGAATGCCAGGACGCTTTAACAAAAGCCGGGCTGAAAGCTACGCATTAAATGTCACGCCGGGTCTGCATGCTGCCGCCCGGCGCACTTTTCATATCGCATCCTCAATGACCCACACGCTAACGCTACCGGCAGGGCAGGTGAATGTTCCTTCACCGTATTCATCGGTCGTGATGGTTTCCTCGCGGTTGCTAAGAAAATCCCGCCACACTTTGTTGGCGTAGTTTTTCCCCCGCATAAGCTGTTTTTCTCCCTCTTCACCATTGGACATCACCACCACGCAACCCGGCTCGCATTCGGTGCCGCTGCGGCTAAAGGCAATGCAGTTCGGGTGATCAAACCACAGCGTTTGCACGCCGTGGGCGAAACGCTGGCGGGCGAGAATCAATCGATCGAGCTTGTCAATAACGGGCATATCAACGTGATACATTTCGCCATCACCGCCGGTATCGTCGTAACTTGCGCCAAACAGATCGGGGTAAAACACTGACGGCACGCCATTTTCGCGCAGCAGGATCAGCGCATAGGCCAGCGGTTTAAACCAGGCTTCGACTGGCGCTTCGAGGGCTTGCAAGGGTTGTGTATCGTGGTTGGCAACCAGCGTTACCGCATGAAACGGATCGGCTTCGACCAGTGTGCCGGCGAAGATCTGGCGCATATCGTAATCGCGTCCCTGTTGTGACGCTTCGTGAAATTTCATATGCAACGGCGCGTCAAAGAGCATCGTTTTGCCCTCAACCTGACCAATATACTGTTGCAGCTTTTCCACTTCATGGGACCAGTATTCAGCAACAATAAACAGCGGTTTTGGCGCGACTTCCTGCACATGTTCGATCCACTCCTTATAGAACCAGGCCGGAATGTGTTTGACCGCATCCAGACGAAAACCGTCGCAGCGGGTTTGCTCCATAATCCAGCGCGCCCAGTATTTGATCTCTTCCGTCACGGCATGGTTACGAAAATCGATATTGGCGCCCATCAGGTAGTCGAAATTGCCCAGCTCGTCGTCAACCTGGTCATTCCAGCCGTCGCCGGTATAGTCGTTAACGATTTTAAAAACGCCGTCTTCGCCCGGATTTTCGATATGATCGACGCCGCTAAAGCATTTGTAATCCCAGATAAAGCGCGAGTATTGCCCGGCCCGGGCAGGAAAGGTGAAGCGCGTCCAGGCTTCGCATTCAACCGCATTATCACTGATTTGCGTGCGATCCTGTTGATTGACCCGGTTCACGCGTACTGCTTCTTTCTCATCAGCGCCCATTTTGTGGTTCACCACCACATCCAGCAGCACGGCAATGCCGTTCGCCTGCAGCGCGTCTATCGCGGCGAGCAGCTGCGCTTTTTCACCGTATTTGGTGCCGACAGAGCCTTTCTGGTCAAACTCGCCTAAATCAAACAAATCGTAGCTGTCATATCCTACGGAGCCGCCGCCCGCGGCACCTTTGTACGCAGGCGGAAGCCAGGCCATATTGATGCCGATATCGTTCAGCATGCCTGCGCGCTCACGCAGTTCCGGCCAGAGTTTGCCGCCTTGTGGGAAGTACCAGTGAAACGTTTGCAACAGGGTGGGGTTTTTCATCTTCCGTGCTCCAGAATGAGACGTTGGAAGTATGGCTGAGATTTCAGAAACGACGAGCCGTCCGGCACATATCGGCGGAATTAGCTGTGTTGGGAGATAAGAAAGGGAAGATGAGTGAAAGCGAAAACCGTAGCGGGTGATGGACTGTTCCTGCATCACCCGCCGGGCATGAGATTAGATCTCATTGGGGAATAAAATGTTTCCAGAGAGACGTCCATATGTCGAATGCAGGTTATGTTGTCGGGATGTCTGTCCAACCAATGTCCGCAGCTCGTCCATTCGCTGGCTTAACAGTTCTTTGAGTGAAACTTCATTTTCCAGAATTTGCTGGAGCAACGGGCGAATTTGCGCCTGCATTTGAGGCGCGACTTCACTAATGTCCTGGAACTGTGTCAGTTTCTCCACAGCGGTAATGTACTTCAACTCGTGCTCAATCAGTTCATCCCAACGCCCTTCCTTCGCGAGGTTAAGCATGGTGCGGCTGGTGACCAACAGCTGCTGATAGTGGTGGAGCAACCCGAAATTTGCTTCCATTAGTAAGTGTCCCGCGCGTTTTGATTATTGGGGCCAATTTCTTTCCAGGCATCAGCAATGTTGTTGAGCAACGTTGAAACTTCATCAATGGCGGAGAGGTCATTGTGGAGATTAGCCTGTAAAAGACGTCGTGTCATATAGTCATAAAGACTGTCCAGGTTTGCGGCGATCTCGCCACCGACTTCGTGGTCGAGACCGGCACGCAAACCGTTGGTAATGATATTAATAGCCTTTGAAAGCGCCTGTCCTTTACCGGGAATATCTCCCTGCTCAATCAGGATCGCAGCCCTTTTCATGGCGCTTAACGCGCCATCAAAAAGCAGTACCACAAGTTGATGCGGGCTGGCGCTCAGGACGGCGCTTTCCACGCCGACCTGAGCATAAGCCTGAGTTCCCGATTTCGTATACATTTCAAACCTCAACGAATACTGTATTAATTGGTCTTGTTAAATTGCTGGGTCAAATAGTTACCGGTTGACTCCAGTGACGACACCAGCGTACTTAAACTTGTAAATTGCGCTTTATAACGGGCCATGGTTGCCGTTATCTGATCGCTAACGCGGTCATACTGATCAGACAGCTTTTTCAGCGTCTTGTTAATCCCATCTGTTGCATTCTGCACAGTGCCGTCAGAACCCAGGAAATCTTCCAGCAGATTACTGGCCTGAGTCGCAAAACCTGTGGTTTTGCCATCACCGGTCAGGAAAGAAATCACGTCAGTCGATTTTTCCGTCAGCGCTTTGTCAAGCTTGGTGCTGTCTACGGTCAGTTTACCGGACGTATCCTGAGTAATACCCAACTGCGACAGGATGTTGTAGCTGCCGCTATTGCTCTGGGAAGAGGACAACAGAGAGCGCAAACGCGTCTGAATGTTACGCAGCGTACCGTCACCCAGCAGATCACCGTTCGAGTTGTCCTGAGACGTACTACCCTGATCCACCTTCGTGTATTTTGTCTGGTTGGCAATGGTCGTTTGCAGTGAGTTATAGGCATCAACAAACGACTGCACCGCCGCAGTCATTGGCGCGTTATCTTTGGTTACCGCCAGCGTTTCGGGGCTGCCGATATTGGTCTTGTTCAGCGTCAGCGTTACGCCTTCCGGCGCATCGGTGATGGTGTTACTGCTACGCGTGATCGCAATGCCGTTGATCTTCAGGTTGGCGTCAGCGGCAGCAACCTGCTGCGTCATGGTATTGCTGGCGCTGCCGGCATTGCTTGAGTCGTAGCTGATGTAATTCGCCAGTTGCGTATCATTGGTCGTGATCGTCATCTGGTTGGTGGTGCCGCTATCACGCGAGGTCAGCGACAGATAGTAGCTGCTGTCATCGGCTTTAATGATACTGGCGGTCACACTGCCAGCTTTCGCGTTAATTGCATCACGGATATCCGCCAGGCTGGTCTTATCGCTTGCCAGCGTAACGGTTAGCGGATCTTTTTGACCCGGCTGCGTGATCGTAATGGTACGTGAGCTCAGGCTGCTATCACCTAACTCCGTATCTTTACTTGCCGCTTTCGGGCTGAGCAGAGACTGCGCTGCTGCCAGCGAAGTGACTTCAACAGAATAGGATCCTGCTGTTGCACTGGTCGCCAGTGAGGCGGTAAACGCCGTGTTGGTACTGGACACTTTGGCCGATGCAATTTTGGAAGTGTCTTTCAGCGCGTTGGCCGCTGTTTGCAGCTTGGTCAGCGACGTCTGGACGATACCCCATGCAGTGAGTTTTGCTTTATACGATGTCTGCTGAGTGGTAATTGGCGTCAGCCTTGTCTCTTCGGCCGTCTGCAGCTGGCTATAAAGTGTACTAAGTGACGAACTTAAGCTGGTGCCTGCTCCGATAGAACTAATAGTTGCCATTTCTTTATCCTTCAGTTTTAGACAATCACTGTGGGGATTATCGGCAGCGACTGCGAAAAGATTAGAGGGTTTTTTTTAAAACAATGGCGAAATAAAGATAAAGAATAGCGGGCAGTTTGCGGCTTTAAAAAAATGATCTTTTTTTCTAAAGGTTGCTAAGAGGCGGTCGATAATCAGGGTGACGGTGAGACTACCGTAGGCAGATGCCTGAATCTGATAACTTTTTTAAGGAATTACATCATGGCTGTTATTAATACTAACACCCTGTCTCTGATGACTCAGAACAACCTGACTAAATCTCAGTCTTCTCTGGGTACCTCGATCGAGCGTCTCTCTTCCGGTCTGCGTATCAACAGTGCAAAAGATGATGCTGCTGGCCAGGCGATTGCTAACCGCTTTACTTCCAACATCAACGGTCTGACCGTTGCTGCACGTAACGCGAACGACGGTATCTCGCTGGCACAGACCGCTGAAGGCGCGCTGA
>NZ_SJOP01000032.1 GCF_004331415.1 Kosakonia quasisacchari | reverse complement strand
CAGCTAATCGCTGATAACATTTGACGCAATGCGCAAGAAAAGGGCATCATTTGATGCCCTTTTTGTACGCTTTCGAACCAGAACCTGGCTCATCAGTGATTTTATTTGTCATAATCATTGCTGAGACAGGCTCTGAAGAGGGCGTTAGTCCGAATCTCGCCAGAGCATTTCGGTTTGGTTGCCTCGCTTATGCGGGGCAAAAATGTTTGTCTGAATTCTTGTGACAGGTTGGTTTATGAGTGCGAATACCGAAGCTCAAGGGAGCGGGCGCGGCCTGGAAGCGATGAAGTGGGTTGTTGTTGCAGTACTGCTGCTCGTGGCTATCGTTGGCAACTATCTTTATCGTGACATGATGCTGCCGCTCCGCGCGTTGGCAGTTGTTATTTTGATTGCTGCAGCAGGTGGTGTCGCGCTGTTGACGACGAAGGGTAAAGCGACCGTTGCTTTTGCCCGTGAAGCGAGAACCGAAGTACGTAAAGTGATTTGGCCCACTCGTCAGGAAACATTGCACACCACATTGATCGTGGCTGCCGTAACTGCAGTCATGTCACTGATCCTGTGGGGACTGGATGGTATTCTGGTCCGCCTGGTTTCCTTTATCACTGGCCTGAGGTTCTGAGATGTCTGAAGCTCCTAAAAAGCGCTGGTACGTCGTTCAGGCGTTTTCCGGTTTTGAAGGCCGCGTAGCCACTTCGCTGCGCGAGCATATCAAATTACACAATATGGAAGAGTTGTTTGGCGAAGTCATGGTGCCGACGGAAGAAGTGGTCGAAATCCGTGGTGGTCAGCGTCGCAAAAGCGAACGCAAATTCTTCCCGGGCTACGTCCTTGTCCAGATGGTGATGAATGACGCCAGCTGGCACCTGGTACGCAGCGTTCCGCGCGTAATGGGCTTCATCGGCGGCACGTCCGATCGTCCGGCGCCGATTAGCGATAAAGAAGTGGATGCGATCATGAACCGCCTGCAGCAGGTTGGTGATAAGCCGCGTCCGAAAACACTGTTTGAACCGGGTGAAATGGTCCGCGTTAGCGACGGTCCGTTTGCCGACTTTAACGGTGTGGTTGAAGAGGTGGACTACGAGAAGTCTCGCCTGAAAGTTTCCGTTTCTATCTTCGGTCGTGCGACCCCGGTAGAGCTGGATTTCAGCCAGGTCGAAAAAGCCTAAATATTCGGCGATCAAACGTTGCACAGGGCGCGAAATTGACATACAATTTCGCGCCTTTTGTTTTTATGGGTCTCGTATCCGTAAAACGTATTCAAACACGGGGAGCCTTTCGGGGCGCTATACCCAAACGAGGAAATTTCAATGGCTAAGAAAGTCCAGGCCTACGTCAAGCTGCAGGTTGCAGCTGGCATGGCAAACCCGAGCCCACCGGTAGGTCCGGCTCTGGGTCAGCAGGGTGTTAACATCATGGAATTCTGTAAAGCGTTTAACGCCAAAACTGATTCCATCGAAAAAGGTCTGCCGATTCCGGTTGTTATTACCGTTTACGCTGACCGCTCCTTCACTTTCGTTACCAAAACGCCTCCGGCAGCAGTTCTGCTGAAGAAAGCGGCTGGTATCAAGTCTGGTTCCGGCAAGCCGAACAAAGACAAAGTGGGCAAAGTAACCCGCGCTCAGGTGCAGGAAATTGCTCAGACTAAAGCCGCGGACATGACCGGTGCTGACATTGAAGCGATGACTCGCTCAATCGAAGGTACTGCACGTTCCATGGGCCTGGTAGTGGAGGATTAAGAAATGGCTAAACTGACCAAGCGCATGCGCGTGATCCGTGACAAAGTTGATGCGACCAAACAGTACGACATCAACGAAGCCATTGCTCTGCTGAAAGAGCTGGCCACTGCTAAATTCGTAGAAAGCGTAGACGTTGCTGTTAACCTCGGCATCGACGCGCGTAAATCTGACCAGAACGTACGTGGTGCAACTGTACTGCCGCACGGTACTGGCCGTTCTGTTCGCGTAGCCGTATTTACTCAGGGCCCGAACGCTGAAGCTGCTAAAGCAGCTGGCGCTGAGCTGGTAGGTATGGAAGATCTGGCTGATCAGATCAAAAAAGGCGAAATGAACTTCGACGTAGTTATTGCTTCTCCGGATGCAATGCGCGTTGTTGGCCAGTTGGGCCAGGTTCTGGGTCCGCGTGGCCTGATGCCAAACCCGAAAGTTGGTACCGTAACACCGAACGTTGCTGAAGCGGTTAAAAACGCTAAAGCGGGTCAGGTTCGTTACCGTAACGACAAAAACGGCATCATCCATACCACCATCGGTAAAGTGGATTTCGACGCTGATAAATTGAAAGAAAACCTGGAATCTCTGCTGGTTGCGCTGAAAAAAGCAAAACCGTCTCAGGCGAAAGGCGTGTACATCAAGAAAATTAGCATCTCCACCACCATGGGTGCAGGTGTTGCGGTAGACCAGGCTGGTCTGAACGCAGTAGCGAACTAATATTCGCCTTTACGTGGGTGGTGGATTTGTCTACAATCTTACCCCCACGTTTTGCTAGCGTAAGTTAGCAAGCAAACAGATTTGTTCGTTGGAGCCTGGCCTAATCCAGGCCTCCGTCGAAGACCGCAGGTGTTTCGTAAGAAGCTTAATTCCCTGCGTAGACGGTGACAGAACCTAAAGATTATTTTTAAAGTACTCTTTGGCTTGTTTCTGCTCACCGTATTAAGACGCTCTTTTCATTGAAAAGAGTGAAGTGAGTTCCAGGGCATGAGCCCTGGCAAACATCCAGGAGCAAAGCTAATGGCTTTAAATCTTCAAGACAAACAAGCGATTGTTGCTGAAGTCAGCGAAGTAGCCAAAGGCGCGCTGTCTGCGGTTGTTGCGGATTCCCGTGGCGTTACCGTAGATAAAATGACCGAACTGCGTAAAGCAGGTCGCGAAGCCGGCGTTTACATGCGTGTTGTTCGCAACACCCTGCTGCGCCGTGTTGTTGAAGGTACTCAGTTTGAGTGCCTGAAAGACGCGTTCGTTGGTCCGACCCTGATTGCATATTCTATGGAACACCCGGGCGCTGCTGCTCGTCTGTTCAAAGATTTCGCGAAAGCGAATGCAAAATTTGAGGTCAAAGCCGCTGCCTTTGAAGGTGAGTTGATCCCGGCGTCACAAATCGATCGCCTGGCAACCCTGCCGACCTACGAAGAAGCAATTGCACGCCTGATGGCGACCATGAAAGAAGCCTCTGCTGGCAAACTGGTCCGCACTCTGGCTGCTGTACGCGATGCGAAAGAAGCTGCTTAATCGCAGTTTTCTTTATAAAGCATTTGCTTACGTATAAACTTATTCTGATATTCAGGAACAATTTAAATGTCTATCACTAAAGATCAAATCATTGAAGCAGTTGCCGCTATGTCCGTAATGGACGTTGTAGAACTGATCTCTGCAATGGAAGAAAAATTCGGTGTTTCCGCTGCTGCCGCTGTAGCTGTTGCTGCTGGCCCGGCTGCTGAAGCTGCTGAAGAAAAAACTGAGTTCGACGTAATTCTGAAAGCCGCTGGCGCTAACAAAGTTGCTGTTATCAAAGCAGTACGTGGCGCAACTGGCCTGGGTCTGAAAGAAGCTAAAGACCTGGTAGAATCTGCTCCGGCCGCTCTGAAAGAAGGCGTGAGCAAAGATGACGCTGAAGCTCTGAAAAAATCTCTGGAAGAAGCTGGCGCTGAAGTTGAAGTTAAATAAGCCAACCCTTCCGGTTGCAGCCTGAGAAATTAGGCTGATGGCTGGTGACTTTTTGGTCACCAGCCTTTTTGCGCTGTAGAAGGTACCGGTAGCGTTTCACACTGTTTGACTACCTGTATCCTTTACAATGCTTGTTTCTATCGACGACTTAATATACTGCGACAGAAAGTTCTTTCTGTGTAAATCGCAATGAAATGATTTAAGCGTGATAGCAACAAGCATTGCGGAAAGTGCTCCACTTTCCGGTCTAAAAAAATAGTGTTGCATAAACTGTCCCTTTCGACGGACAGAGTGGGTCGACTTGTCAGCGAGCTGAGGAACCCTATGGTTTACTCCTATACCGAGAAAAAACGTATTCGTAAGGATTTTGGTAAACGTCCACAAGTACTGGATGTCCCATATCTCCTTTCTATCCAGCTTGACTCGTTTCAGAAATTTATCGAGCAAGATCCTGAAGGGCAGTACGGTCTGGAAGCGGCTTTCCGCTCCGTGTTCCCGATTAAGAGCTACAGCGGCAATTCGGAACTGCAATACGTCAGCTACCGTCTTGGCGAACCTGTTTTTGATGTTAAAGAATGTCAGATCCGTGGCGTAACGTATTCCGCTCCGCTGCGTGTAAAACTGCGTCTGGTGATCTACGAGCGCGAAGCGCCGGAAGGCACTGTTAAAGACATTAAAGAACAAGAAGTCTACATGGGCGAAATTCCGCTCATGACAGACAACGGTACCTTTGTTATCAACGGTACTGAGCGTGTTATCGTTTCTCAGCTGCACCGTAGTCCTGGCGTCTTCTTCGACAGCGATAAGGGTAAAACCCACTCATCGGGTAAAGTGCTTTATAACGCACGTATTATTCCTTACCGTGGGTCATGGCTGGACTTCGAGTTCGACCCGAAAGATAACCTCTTCGTGCGTATCGACCGCCGCCGCAAACTGCCGGCGACCATTATTCTGCGCGCGCTGAACTACACCACTGAGCAGATTCTTGATCTGTTCTTTGAAAAAGTTATCTTTGAAATCCGCGACAACAAATTGCAGATGGAACTGGTGCCGGAACGCCTGCGTGGTGAAACTGCATCCTTCGATATCGAAGCAAACGGCAAAATGTATGTTGAAAAAGGCCGCCGCATTACCGCGCGCCATATTCGTCAGCTTGAAAAAGACGAAATTCAACATATTGAAGTACCGGTTGAGTACATCGCAGGTAAAGTTGCCGCTAAAGACTACGTTGACGAATCCACTGGCGAGCTGATCTGCCCGGCAAACATGGAGCTGTCGCTCGATCTGCTGGCGAAGCTGAGCCAGTCTGGTCACAAACGTATCGAAACGCTGTTCACCAACGATCTGGATCACGGTCCGTACATGTCTGAGACGGTACGCGTCGACCCAACCAACGATCGTCTGAGTGCGCTGGTAGAAATCTACCGCATGATGCGCCCGGGTGAACCGCCGACTCGCGAAGCTGCTGAAAGCCTGTTCGAGAACCTGTTCTTCTCCGAAGACCGCTATGATCTCTCTGCGGTAGGTCGCATGAAGTTCAACCGTTCTCTGCTGCGCGATAGCATCGAAGGTTCCGGTATCCTGAGCAAAGAAGACATCATCGAAGTGATGAAAAAGCTCATCGGTATCCGTAACGGCATCGGTGAAGTGGATGATATCGACCACCTCGGCAACCGTCGTATCCGTTCCGTTGGCGAAATGGCGGAAAACCAATTCCGTGTTGGCCTGGTGCGTGTAGAACGTGCGGTGAAAGAGCGTCTGTCTCTGGGCGATCTGGATACCCTGATGCCGCAGGACATGATCAACGCCAAGCCTATCTCTGCCGCAGTGAAAGAGTTCTTCGGTTCCAGCCAGCTGTCGCAGTTTATGGACCAGAACAACCCGCTGTCCGAGATTACGCACAAACGTCGTATCTCTGCACTCGGCCCAGGCGGTTTGACTCGTGAGCGCGCAGGCTTTGAAGTTCGAGACGTTCACCCGACCCACTATGGTCGTGTATGTCCGATCGAAACGCCTGAAGGTCCGAACATTGGTCTTATCAACTCCCTGTCCGTGTACGCACAGACTAACGAATACGGCTTCCTTGAAACCCCGTATCGTAAAGTGACTGATGGCGTGGTGACTGACGAGATTCATTACCTTTCTGCAATTGAAGAAGGTAACTACGTCATCGCTCAGGCGAACACCAACCTGACAGAAGAAGGTCGTTTTGCAGAAGATCTGGTTACCTGCCGCAGCAAAGGCGAATCCAGCCTCTTCAGCGCAGACCAGGTTGACTACATGGACGTATCCACCCAGCAGGTAGTTTCTGTTGGTGCGTCTCTGATCCCGTTCCTGGAACACGATGACGCCAACCGTGCATTGATGGGTGCGAACATGCAACGTCAGGCGGTTCCGACTCTGCGCGCTGACAAGCCGCTGGTTGGTACCGGTATGGAACGTGCTGTTGCCGTTGACTCCGGTGTAACCGCGGTTGCTAAACGTGGCGGTACTGTTCAGTACGTGGATGCCTCTCGTATCGTTATCAAAGTTAACGAAGATGAGATGTACCCGGGTGAAGCAGGTATCGACATCTATAACCTGACCAAATACACCCGTTCTAACCAGAACACCTGTATCAACCAGATGCCGTGTGTTTATCTGGGTGAGCCCATTGAGCGCGGCGACGTGCTGGCAGACGGCCCGTCCACCGACCTCGGTGAACTGGCGCTCGGTCAGAACATGCGCGTAGCGTTCATGCCGTGGAATGGTTACAACTTCGAAGACTCCATCCTCGTCTCCGAGCGTGTGGTTCAGGAAGATCGTTTCACCACTATTCACATCCAGGAACTGGCATGTGTGTCCCGTGACACCAAGCTGGGGCCAGAAGAGATCACCGCAGACATCCCGAACGTGGGTGAAGCCGCGCTCTCCAAACTGGATGAATCCGGTATCGTTTACATCGGTGCAGAAGTGACTGGCGGCGACATTCTGGTGGGCAAGGTAACGCCGAAAGGTGAAACCCAGCTGACGCCGGAAGAGAAACTGCTGCGCGCGATCTTTGGTGAGAAAGCGTCTGACGTTAAAGACTCTTCTCTGCGCGTACCGAACGGTGTTTCCGGTACCGTTATCGACGTTCAGGTCTTTACCCGCGATGGTGTGGAAAAAGACAAACGTGCGCTGGAAATCGAAGAGATGCAGCTCAAACAGGCGAAGAAAGATTTGTCTGAAGAACTGCAGATCCTCGAAGCTGGCCTGTTTAGCCGTATCCACAGCGTGCTGGTTTCCGGCGGTGTTGAAGCTGACAAGCTCGACAAACTGCCGCGCGACCGCTGGCTGGAACTCGGCCTGACCGACGAAGCGAAACAAAATCAGCTGGAACAACTGGCTGAGCAGTATGACGAACTGAAACACGAGTTCGAGAAAAAACTCGAAGCGAAACGCCGCAAAATCACTCAGGGCGATGATCTGGCACCGGGCGTGCTGAAAATCGTTAAGGTTTATCTGGCCGTTAAACGTCAGATCCAGCCTGGTGATAAGATGGCAGGTCGTCACGGTAACAAGGGTGTTATCTCTAAGATCAACCCGATCGAAGATATGCCATACGATGAAAACGGCACGCCGGTTGATATCGTACTGAACCCGCTGGGCGTACCGTCTCGTATGAACATCGGTCAGATCCTTGAAACCCACCTGGGTATGGCTGCGAAAGGTATTGGCGACAAAATCAACGCCATGCTGAAACAGCAGCAAGAAGTCGCGAAACTGCGCGAGTTCATCCAGCGTGCATACGATCTGGGCGCTGATGTTCGTCAGAAAGTCGACCTGAGCACCTTCAGCGATGAGGAAGTTCTGCGTCTGGCGGAAAACCTGCGTAAAGGCATGCCTATCGCAACGCCGGTCTTCGATGGTGCGAAAGAGTCTGAAATCAAGGAACTGTTACAGCTGGGTGGCCTGCCGACTTCCGGTCAGATCACACTGTTCGACGGTCGTACCGGTGAGCAATTCGAGCGCCAGGTTACCGTTGGCTACATGTACATGCTGAAACTGAACCACCTGGTTGATGACAAAATGCATGCGCGTTCTACCGGTTCTTACAGCCTGGTTACTCAGCAGCCGCTGGGTGGTAAGGCGCAGTTCGGTGGTCAGCGCTTCGGGGAGATGGAAGTGTGGGCGCTGGAAGCATACGGCGCGGCATACACCCTGCAGGAAATGCTCACCGTTAAATCTGATGACGTGAACGGTCGTACCAAGATGTATAAAAACATCGTGGACGGCAACCATCAGATGGAACCGGGTATGCCAGAGTCCTTCAACGTACTGTTGAAAGAGATTCGTTCGCTGGGTATCAACATCGAGCTGGAAGACGAGTAACTCTCGCTCAAACAGGTCACTGGTGCCGGGTTAATCCCCGGCACCAGATTGTGCTAACTCCGACGGGAGCAAATCCGTGAAAGACTTATTAAAGTTTCTGAAAGCGCAAACTAAAACCGAAGAGTTTGATGCGATCAAAATTGCTCTGGCCTCGCCAGACATGATCCGTTCATGGTCTTTTGGTGAAGTTAAGAAGCCGGAAACCATCAACTACCGTACGTTCAAACCTGAGCGTGACGGCCTTTTCTGTGCGCGTATTTTCGGGCCAGTAAAAGATTACGAGTGCCTGTGCGGTAAGTACAAGCGCCTGAAACACCGTGGTGTGATCTGTGAGAAGTGCGGCGTTGAAGTGACCCAGACAAAAGTGCGTCGTGAGCGCATGGGCCACATCGAGCTGGCGTCTCCGACCGCCCACATTTGGTTCCTGAAATCTCTGCCGTCCCGTATCGGCCTGCTGCTGGATATGCCGCTGCGCGATATCGAACGTGTTCTGTACTTCGAATCCTATGTGGTTATCGAAGGCGGTATGACCAATCTGGAACGTAACCAGATTCTGACCGAAGAACAGTACCTGGACGCGCTGGAAGAGTTCGGTGACGAATTCGACGCGAAAATGGGCGCCGAAGCTATTCAGGCCCTGCTGAAAAGCATGGATCTGGAGCAAGAGTGCGAACAGCTGCGCGAAGAGCTGAACGAAACCAACTCCGAAACCAAACGTAAGAAGCTGACCAAGCGTATCAAACTGCTGGAAGCGTTCGTACAGTCTGGTAACAAACCGGAGTGGATGATCCTGACCGTTCTGCCAGTGCTGCCGCCGGACCTGCGTCCGCTGGTTCCGCTGGACGGTGGTCGTTTCGCAACGTCGGATCTGAACGATCTGTATCGTCGCGTGATCAACCGTAACAACCGTCTGAAACGTCTGCTGGATCTGGCGGCACCGGACATCATCGTACGCAACGAAAAACGTATGCTGCAGGAAGCGGTAGACGCCCTGCTGGATAACGGCCGTCGCGGTCGTGCGATCACCGGTTCCAACAAACGTCCGCTGAAATCTTTGGCCGATATGATCAAAGGTAAACAGGGTCGTTTCCGTCAGAACCTGCTCGGTAAGCGTGTTGACTACTCCGGTCGTTCTGTAATCACCGTAGGTCCTTACCTGCGTCTGCATCAGTGCGGTCTGCCGAAGAAAATGGCACTCGAGCTGTTCAAACCGTTCATCTACGGCAAGCTGGAACTGCGTGGCCTCGCCACCACCATCAAAGCCGCGAAGAAAATGGTTGAGCGCGAAGAAGCTGTCGTTTGGGATATCCTGGATGAAGTTATCCGCGAACACCCGGTACTGCTGAACCGTGCACCAACACTGCACCGTCTGGGTATCCAGGCGTTTGAACCGGTACTGATCGAAGGTAAAGCTATCCAGCTGCACCCGCTGGTTTGTGCGGCATATAACGCCGACTTCGATGGTGACCAGATGGCTGTTCACGTACCGCTGACGCTGGAAGCCCAGTTGGAAGCGCGTGCGCTGATGATGTCCACCAACAACATTCTGTCTCCGGCGAACGGCGAGCCTATCATCGTTCCGTCTCAGGACGTTGTACTGGGTCTGTATTACATGACCCGTGACTGTGTTAACGCCAAAGGCGAAGGCATGGTGCTGACTGGCCCGAAAGAAGCTGAGCGTATTTACCGCGCTGGGCTGGCCTCTCTGCATGCGCGCGTTAAAGTGCGTATCACTGAATATGAAAAAGACGATAACGGCGAATTCGTTGCAGTCACCAGCATTAAAGACACAACCGTTGGCCGTGCCATTCTGTGGATGATCGTACCGAAAGGTCTGCCTTTCTCCATCGTCAACCAGGCGCTGGGCAAGAAAGCTATCTCCAAAATGCTGAACACCTGTTACCGCATTCTGGGCCTGAAACCGACGGTTATTTTTGCTGACCAGACGATGTACACCGGCTTTGCTTATGCAGCGCGTTCAGGTGCATCCGTTGGTATTGATGACATGGTCATCCCGGCGAAAAAACACGAGATCATCAGCGAAGCGGAAGCTGAAGTTGCTGAGATCCAGGAGCAGTTCCAGTCTGGTCTGGTTACCGCTGGCGAACGCTATAACAAAGTTATTGATATTTGGGCTGCGGCGAACGATCGCGTATCCAAAGCGATGATGGATAACCTGCAGACCGAAACCGTTATTAACCGTGACGGCGTTGAAGAGCAGCAGGTTTCCTTTAACAGCATCTACATGATGGCCGACTCCGGTGCGCGTGGTTCTGCAGCCCAGATTCGTCAGCTTGCTGGTATGCGTGGTCTGATGGCGAAGCCGGATGGCTCCATCATCGAAACGCCGATCACCGCGAACTTCCGTGAAGGTCTGAACGTACTCCAGTACTTCATCTCCACGCACGGTGCGCGTAAAGGTCTGGCGGATACCGCACTGAAAACCGCGAACTCCGGTTACCTGACCCGTCGTCTGGTTGACGTGGCGCAGGATCTGGTCGTAACCGAAGACGATTGTGGCACGCTGGAAGGCATCACCATGACGCCGGTTATCGAAGGTGGCGATGTTAAAGAGCCGCTGCGCGATCGCGTACTGGGTCGTGTAACCGCAGAAGACATTCTGAAGCCGGGTACCGCAGACATTCTGGTTCCACGCAACACGCTGCTGCACGAACAGTGGTGTGACCTGCTGGAAGCGAACTCTGTTGACTCAGTGAAAGTGCGTTCCGTTGTATCGTGTGACACCGATTTTGGTGTGTGCGCCCACTGCTATGGTCGTGACCTGGCGCGTGGTCACATCATCAACAAAGGTGAAGCCATCGGCGTTATCGCGGCACAGTCCATCGGTGAGCCGGGTACACAGCTGACGATGCGTACGTTCCACATCGGTGGTGCGGCATCTCGTGCGGCTGCTGAATCCAGCATTCAGGTGAAAAACAAAGGTAGCATCCGTCTGAGCAATGCGAAGTCGGTTGTTAACTCCAGCGGTAAACTGGTTGTCACCTCGCGTAACACTGAGCTGAAACTGATCGACGAATTCGGTCGTACCAAAGAAAGCTATAAAGTGCCTTACGGTGCGGTAATGGCGAAGGGTGATGGCGAGCAGGTTGCTGGCGGTGAAACCGTTGCAAACTGGGATCCGCACACCATGCCGGTTATCACTGAAGTGGCTGGTTTCATCCGCTTCACCGATATGATCGACGGCCAGACGATTACTCGTCAGACCGACGAACTGACCGGTCTCTCCTCGCTGGTGGTTCTGGATTCTGCAGAACGTACCGCGGGTGGTAAAGACCTGCGTCCGGCACTGAAAATCGTTGACGCCAATGGCAACGATGTACTGATCCCAGGCACTGATATGCCTGCACAGTACTTCCTGCCGGGTAAAGCGATCGTTCAGTTGGAAGATGGCATCCAGATCGGTGCAGGTGATGCTCTGGCGCGTATTCCGCAGGAATCCAGCGGTACCAAGGACATCACCGGTGGTCTGCCGCGCGTTGCGGATCTGTTCGAAGCACGTCGTCCGAAAGAGCCGGCAATCCTGGCTGAAATCAGCGGTATCATTTCCTTCGGTAAAGAAACCAAAGGTAAACGCCGTCTGGTGATCACGCCGGTTGACGGTAGCGATCCGTACGAAGAAATGATTCCGAAATGGCGTCAGCTCAACGTGTTTGAAGGTGAACGTGTAGAACGTGGTGACGTGGTTTCCGACGGTCCGGAAGCACCGCACGACATTCTGCGTCTTCGTGGCGTACACGCGGTAACGCGTTATATCACCAACGAAGTACAGGACGTTTACCGTCTGCAGGGCGTTAAGATCAACGATAAGCACATCGAAGTTATCGTTCGTCAGATGCTGCGTAAAGCCACCATCGTTAACGCAGGAAGCTCCGACTTCCTGGAAGGTGAGCAGGTTGAATACTCTCGCGTCAAGATCGCTAACCGCGATCTGGAAGCGGCTGGCAAAATTGCGGCAACGTATGCACGCGATCTGCTGGGTATCACCAAAGCGTCTCTGGCGACCGAGTCCTTCATCTCCGCGGCATCGTTCCAGGAGACAACTCGTGTGCTTACCGAAGCAGCCGTTGCGGGCAAACGCGACGAACTGCGCGGTCTGAAAGAGAACGTCATCGTGGGTCGTCTGATCCCGGCCGGTACCGGTTATGCGTACCACCAGGATCGTATGCGCCGTCGCGCCGCTGGCGAACTGCCGGCAGCACCGCAGGTGACTGCGGAAGATGCGACCGCGAGCCTGGCAGAACTGCTGAACGCAGGTCTGGGTGGTTCCGACAACGAGTAATCGTTTCGCGTAATAAAAACCCGCTTCGGCGGGTTTTTTTATGCCTGAAATTCAGGTTCTAAGACCTCGATCGCGTTTCAGGACGCATTGTACGCACGGCGAGTTGCAGAATCTTCGCGACGGTTAACTCACCAGGAACGTACTATGACTTCACGTATCACCCTTCTGTTGCTCACTATTTTGTTTGGCGGCATGGCACATGCCGAAACCGCTTTTCGCCAGCTACGCATGGATGAAAATAGCCCCCGTCCGCTGGATGTCGCGGTCTGGTATCCCACGGTAGAACGCGGTAAAGCGGAAACTGTGGGAGAGAACATCGTTTTTAGCGGTACTGCTGCGTTACGCGATGCAAAACCTGCTGCTGGCGCTCATCCGCTGTTATTGATCTCGCACGGTTACGGCGGCAACTGGCGTAATCTTAACTGGCTGGCGCAGCAGATGGCGAAAGAAGGGTATATCGTCGCCGCGCCCGATCATCCGGGGACTACGACGCGTAATAAAAAACCGCAAGACGCAAAACAACTTTGGCTGCGTCCGCAGGATCTCCGCCACGTGCTGGATAAATTGCTTGCTGAGCCTGATCTGGCGGGGCTGGTGGATACGCAACGTATTGCGGCGCTGGGTCACTCACTGGGAGGCTGGACGGTGCTGGAACTCGCTGGTGGGCGTTTTGATAGCCGCCGCTTTATGGCTGATTGTCAGCGACATGCTGTGCTGTCGAGTTGCAAGCTGGCTACTACGCTGGGCATCGATCAGCCCTCAGCAAGCGACATGTTGTCGCTGAATATGCGTGACTCACGGATCAAAGCGGTAGTTTCGCTCGATCTCGGCCTGGCGCGGGGCTTCACGCCAGAAAGCCTTAAGCAGATAACTGTTCCAGTACTGCTCATGGCGGCGCAGGCAGACAGCGATGAACTGCCTGCCCGTCTCGAATCGGGTTATCTTGCAGAACACATTCCGGCTGCTCAACAGCGTTATGTTCACGTAGAGGGAGCGACGCATTTTAGCTTTATGCAATTATGCAAGCCGGGTGCGGCTGCGTTAATCGACGCGCAAGATCCAGGTGAAGGGATTGTCTGCCAGGATGGCGGTGGCTTTAGCCGGGCAGAAATCCATCAACGCCTCTTTAAGCAAATCAGCGCGTTTCTGCAGCAGACACTGGTTTATTCTCCGACGCGAGACGGTAATCAGTCGGGCTCATCCCACTAATACGGATAAACTCGCGGTTAAAGTTGGACTTGGTGGCAAACCCTGAGTCCAGCATGATCGCTGTCACCGACGCGTCGGAATTGCGTAATAGCTGCTGGGCATAGTGAATACGAAAACGGTTGATCCACTGCGAGACATTGCAGCCGCATGTCTGGTTAACTGCTCGCGAGATCTGTCGTGCAGGAATACCCAATTTTCTTGCCAGCGTGTTAAGCGTCAGGTCGGAATTCAGGAAAAGGTGTTGCTCGCGAACGCGGGCTTCAATGCGCTGATAAGTGGCAAGCAGGTCTTTGTCATCCGCACTGGCTTCGTGTTCTACAGGCGTGGATGGCAACTCAACGGGCGCGGCCTTACCGCGATAAACAATGGCCAGGCAGATAAACGGTAGCAAGATTGCCTGGGAGATCGCCACCAGTTGTGGTGCCTGCTGGCCGTGATAAAAGTGAAAATCCAGCGCAATAGCCAGATCGGTCAGCGCGGAAAAGCACAGGAAACTCCCGGCCAGTAGCGCCATGCGCGATGTTATTGTGGCCTCGCTCAGACGAGAGAAGACAAATGCGTCCGCGCCTTGCCTGGCGGTTGTGATTAACCCAGCGCCGTAACCGAGATACAGCAATGCCAGCACGATGTCGGTGGTATCAGGTGCAGCCAAATTGAACGCCAAAGCAATGGCGGGTGGGAGTGCGCAGAGTGCGAGCTTTTGCCTGCGATTACGGCCGGTAAAGTGAGCGAAACAGCGCCATGCCAGCGGGGGCAGCGCTATGGCTACCGTCGATTGTAATTGACGTAAAAACAGAGCATCGAATTGCCAGCGCAGGGCGGACATCAGTACCAGCAGGGTGCAAGCGCCAATAAACACCGCGGTGCTGCGAAAACCTGATGCCCGTTGCAGGCAAACCTTCAATAGCAAAATCAGCAAGATGGAGAGCGTGTAAAAGGGAAATGGAATGGCTGGCACAAGTCACCTGGATCGCAAAAAACAGTATCGAATGCCATGTTGTGCCATAAATGGGGGCGAAAAACACGTCACGACTTTTAGCGGCGCGAAAAAAAGCCCGCCAGAGCGGGCATATTATTTGTATTGAAGCGATGCATTAATCGCGCGGCGGTATGCGGCGGTAAAGCTCGATCATATCGGTCGCCAGATCCTGAATCACCATCGCGTTCATCAAGTGATCCTGCGAATGAACGGTGATCAAATTCACCGGCAGCTTACCGGTGCCTTCATCCAGCCCGATAAGCTGGGTTTGAATTTTATGCGCGGCTTTAACGAATTCACGCGACTCTTCCATCGCTTTTTCGGCTTCAGCAAAATCACCTTTACGCGCCATCTGTAACGCGGTTAATGCCTGGCTACGCGCTGCGCCCGCGTTAACCAACAATTCCATAATGATGGTTTCTAAATCTTCCACGCATTCACTCCAGTAGCTTAAGGGCTTTTTCCAGAACGACATCGCCTTTCATCATGCCGTAATCCATCATGTCGATTACCGCTACTTTCTTGCCCAGCGGTTCCGCCTGCGCCTGCAATTTTGCCTGCTCATATTTCACCTGCGGCCCCAGCAACACGATATCCGCTGTTGCTATTTCATCTTTAAATTCCGCAACAGGAACCGCTTTGATAGAGACCTCGACGCCTTTTTTCTGCGCCGCGTCTTTCATGCGTTGCACCAACATACTGGTGGACATACCCGCTGCACAGCATAAAACGATGTTTTTCATAGTCAGCCTCGGTGTGGATGGGATAGGTGATAATTATCCTGCGCTATCGGGTTCAACAACCGCTTTACCGCGATTGTGTGTAGGGCATCACAAAGAATTCCTGCATAACATGAAACCGGTTGCAACCTTGCGGCGCGCCGCCTGGTTACGAGTGATTTACCAGTAGAATCCGGTTCTTACCTTGCTGCTTCGCTTTATAAAGCGCTTCATCCACGTGGCCGACCAGTTGGTTCAACGGTTCCATGTTCCACTCGCCCAAACCGGCGCTAAAAGTGACCGACAGCGCCTTCTCGCGCCAGGTGCGGTTCTCCACTTTCACTCGCCACTGCTCCAGTAGTGCCAGCGCGTTATCGATATGCGCATGCGGAAAAATCACCGCGAACTCTTCGCCACCGTAGCGGTAGAGCGAAATCCCTTGCGGCTGCAAGATCTGGATACCTTCTCGCGCCACGTTGCGCAGCACGATATCGCCATTTAAATGGCCCCAGGTGTCGTTAATGGATTTGAAATTATCGATATCCACCAACGCCAGCGCAAACGGCTGATGATCGTTCATCAGCGCGGCAATATCAGCATCAAAGGCGCGGCGATTCTTACAATTTGTTAGCGCATCCATAGTTGCTTGACGCACCCATGTTTGTTCCCGCTCTTTACTGCTTTCAATCGCTTTGCTCAGCATTGCTTCGAGCCTTGGTGCGCGTGTGACATCACCGGTTTTTATCGCATCAATAATGTTGAGCAGCACCATGCGTGAGCTGTGGCGCAAATACAGGCCAAACAGAATGATCAACACCGCCGCGGTGGTAAATCCCCAGCCAACAAGCACGCTCTGATGGCGAACGCGGGTATCGAGCGTGCTGGCGGAAACCTTGTAGATCACAAACCATTCCGGATTAGTGAAAGAGTAGTAGTAATACCAACTCGCGCTTTTTTCATCAAAGATCGCGCCTTCACCGCTGGTCATCGCCGCGAGCAACACCGGGCTGATAAAGGTCTTGAACAATGCGCCAGTATCCGGGTGCAACATCACTTTGCCTTCGCGGTCGACAACGAAAAACTCTCCCTGCATCGGTGCCTGCATGGTACGCAATGTGTAGCCCATCGATGCCAGATCAAGGTGAAAAGCCAGCGTTCCTTTTAGCTTGCCGTCTGGCGCGATCACCGGTTTATAGATGCTTACGGTCGGGTTATGGGTAAAGAAATCCATGTAACTTGGGGTGTAGTGGTTAAACATGCTGGCTTCCGCTTGATGCATAAACCACGGGCGTGTACTGGCATTAAAATGATCGCCACCGCCCATCACTTGTGGCGCTCGCAGATAAACGCCGCGCGAGTCAGCGAGAGAAATCGACGACACCGACGGCATCAGCGCCAGCAATTGCATCAGTAATTTCAGCCCCTTTTCCCGATCGCCGTTCACGGTAGCGTCCAACTGGTTATCGTGGGCGAAGAACGCAGCGGCACGATTGAGAACATAGTCGTTTTCGCGCAGGATCGACTGGGTGTAATTCACCGCCAGGTTATGGGCGAAATTGCGGTTAACATCGTGGTACTCCTCCAGCGTCTCTTTGCGCATGCCAGCGATGATCATTATCGCGATTATCACAAAACTGAGGAAAATCCCGGTCAGGCTCACCAGAATCGGTCTTGTAAACGAAAGTTGTTTGATATGCATTTTCTTATCCTTGAACATGCAAAAGAGGAACTGTTAACAGTATAGGGGGTGCGCAAGAGATAGCGTACCTGAAGTGAGTAAGGCGGAGCGGAAGAGAGGAAGAGCGCCCGCTCCGGTCAGTCTCATGACCTGACAGCGCAAGCATGAACTTTCGGGCGACAAGCCGCCATCGCCCGATTTTGCTTTTACGTAGCAGGCCGAAAAAACGTTAACCCGTTATCTGTGCGTTGCGGCTTTTTTGCGGCGAGCGTCCCAGCCAGCTATCCCAGTCTTTCCACACCGGTTGCAGCCCACGGGCGATCAGCGCATCGGCAACCTCCTGCGGGCGGCGTCCATCATGGGGCGAGAATTGCTCCAGCTCCGGGTGATTATCGGCATAGCCGCCCGGCTGCGTTTTGGAAAAGGCGCTTACGTTATTAATCGCCAGCGGAATCACGTGATCGCGAAAGTGCGGCGATTCGCGCGTGGATAGCGACAGCTCAGTATCCGGTGCCAGCAGGCGAAACGCGCAAATGGTTTGCACCAGTTGCCGCTCATCCATCACCGATGCCGGTTCCACGCCTCCCGCGCAAGGGCGCAGGCGGGGGAAAGAGATGGAATAACGGCTTTTCCAGTAGCGCTGTTGCAGCCACAGCAAATGCTCGGCAACCATATAGCAATCCACTCGCCAACTGTCGGAAAGGCCCATCAGTGCGCCAAGCCCAATCTTGTCGATACCCGCGCGTCCCAGCCTGTCCGGCGTCTCCAGCCGCCAGACGAAATCCTGTTTTTTACCACGCAGATGGTGACGCGCGTACTGGCCTTCGTGGTATGTCTCCTGGTAGACCATTACGCCATCAAGACCAAGGGTTTTCAGCTCGGCATACTCCGCTTCGGAAAGCGGCTGTACTTCCATCTGCAACGAGGCGAACTGGCGACGGATCGCTGGCATATGGCGGCGAAAGTAGTCCATTCCGACTTTGCCCTGATGCTCGCCAGTAACCAGCAACAGATGCTCAAACCCCAGTTCGCGTATGGCCGCGCATTCACGCGCAATCTCCTGCTCATCCAGCGTTTTTCGCTTCAGGTGGTTGCTCATGGAAAAGCCGCAATAGGTGCAGTCGTTGGCGCAAAGGTTAGAGAGATAAAGTGGAACATAGAAGCTGACAGTATTGCCAAAACGCTGGCGTGTAAGCCGCTGTGCCTGCTGTGCCATCGGTTCAAGAAAACCCGCGGCGGCGGGGGAAAGCAGTGCCATCATATCGTCGCGCGTGAGCTGCCGGGCGTTAAGTGCGCGTTCAACATCGGCGGCGGTTTTGCTGTGGATGCGCAGGCGGATATCGTCCCAGTCCAGTTGCCGCCAGCGGTCAGTGAAGGTACTCATAATGTTCCCTCCAGAAAACCGGTGAGCGGGCTGGTGGCTTGTGCGTAACGTTGACGAGCGCCCGGAACTGCCTGGCGGGCCAGCGTTCCGGCCTCGACCGCCAGGCGAAAGGCGAGCGCCATGTTGACCGGGTCGTCGGCGACCGCGATCGCGGTATTGACCAGCACCGCGTCTGCGCCCATCTCCAGTGCCTGCGCTGCGTGGCTGGGCGCACCGATTCCCGCATCGACCACTACCGGCACATTCGCCTGCTCGATAATAATCTCCAGCATAGCGCGGGTTTCCAGCCCCTGGTTGGAACCGATCGGCGCACCCAGTGGCATGACTGCCGCACAGCCGACCTCCTCAAGCCGTTTGCACAGCACCGGATCGGCACCGCAATAAGGCAGAACCACAAAACCCATCTGCACGAGTTTTTCCGCTGCGCGCAACGTTTCAATCGGATCGGGCAGCAGCCAGCGGGCGTCTGGATGGATTTCCAGTTTTAGCCAGTGCGTGCCGAGCGCTTCCCGCGCCAGTTGCGCGGCGAAAATGGCCTCGTCGGCGTTTTTCGCCCCGGAAGTGTTAGGCAGCAACGTCACGCCCGCATCCAGTAAGGGTTGCAACAGCATATCGGTGCGCTGGCGCAGATCGACACGCTTCATCGCCAGCGTCACCAGTTCGCTGCCTGAGGCGTGAATCGCATCGACCATCAGTTGCGGCGTGGCGAACTTGCCCGTGCCGGTAAACAACCGTGAAGTGAACTCTTTTTCTGCAATACGTAACATTTCAGCCCCCTGCGATAACCTGAAACAGCAGGATGTGATCGCCGTCCTGCATAAAGTGATTTTCCCACTGCTCGCGCGGCAGGATCTGTTGATTAACGGCCAGCGCGATACCCGGTTTGAGCTGATTGAGTTGCTCAAGTAGGGTCGCGACGGAAAGTCCGGCGACGCAGTTCATCGACTCGTCATTGAAGCGTATCTGCATGTCGCCCCCCACAAACCGTGCACTGACGGGAAGCGTGCAGCGCCAGCGTGCGCCAAAGATTGGTGCGGGCATCGAACAGGCGCAGCTCGCCGCTGGTGGTGTGCAGGCCGTTTAGCAATTTGATGGCTTCCAGCGCCTGCATGGCGCCCATAATGCCGACCACCGGGCCGATAATTCCGGCGGTGCGACAGTTGCGTTCTGGCTCGCTGTCGTCCGGCCACAGGCAGCGGTAGCAGCCCTGTTGCCAGGGTGGTGTCAACACCATCAACTGGCCGCCAAAACCGACCGCACTGGCGGTGATAAGCGGTGTCTCCAGCGCCACGCAGGCGGCGTTGATCGCCTGGCGCGTTATCATGTTGTCGCTACAGTCGAGCACCACGTCGGCTTGCTGAACTTGCTGGTACAGCGCGTCGCCGCTTAAGCGCTGTTGGAGTGTAATCAGCTCGATATCCGGGTTTAACCTGTGCAGGCGCTGCGCGGTGACCTGAGTTTTCGGTTGGTTGATGTCGTCAGTGGTGAATAAAATCTGGCGCTGCAAGTTGCTCAGGTGGACGGCGTCATCATCCGCCAGCACCAGCGTGCCGATCCCCGCGCCAGCAAGATAGACCGCCGCCGGTGCGCCAAGGCCGCCAAGGCCGATGATTAATACCCGGCTGGCAAGCAGTTTTTGCTGGCCGGTAACCGCGATCTCCTCCAGCAGGATCTGGCGGCTGTAGCGCATAAAATCGCGATCATTCATCGCCCACCCCCGCCAGTTGCAGCAACTGATGAGTTGCCTGTTGCCAGTCATTCGCCTGGGTAATGGCGCTGACCACCGCAATGCTGCCCACGCCGGTTGCTAATACCTCCGGCGCACGCGCAAGGCTAATGCCGCCAATAGCAACGGTTGGATAATCTTTCAGCCGCGCAATGTGACGTGCCAGTTGTTCCAGCCCCTGCGGTGCAGAAGGCATCTGTTTGGTTTGCGTGGGAAAGACATGGCCCAGCGCGATATAAGAGGGGCGCGCCGCCAGCGCTACGTCGATTTCCATATCATCATGCGTGGAGACGCCAAGGCGCAAACCCGCCGCGCGAATGGCGCTTAAGTCGGTCGTTTCCAGATCTTCCTGACCAAGATGTACACCGTAAGCCTGGTGTTTGATCGCCAGTTGCCAGTAATCGTTAATGAACAGCCGTGCGTTAACGCGGCGGCCAAGCGCGATGGCCGCTACCACATCTGCTTCAACCTCTTCGTCACGCTTATCCTTGATGCGCAGTTGCAGGGTGCGCACGCCCGCTTCCAGTAAACGGGTAATCCATTCGACGCTATCGACCACCGGGTAAAGCCCGAGGCGGAAGGGTACCGGCGGGAAATCGGGCTGGTACATCAGGCTTCCTCCTTTTTCAGGTAGATCTCACCGCCGCGTGCGCGGAAGTCGCTGGATTTATCCGCCATGCCGACTTCAATCGCCTGGGTTGCCGCGTAGTCACGCACCTCTTGCGAGATTTTCATCGAACAGAATTTCGGCCCGCACATGGAACAGAAGTGCGCGACTTTGCCTGATTCCTGCGGCAGCGTTTCGTCGTGATAAGCGCGTGCGGTAAAGGGGTCGAGCGCGAGGTTGAATTGATCTTCCCAGCGGAATTCAAAACGTGCTTTCGACATGGCGTTGTCGCGGATCTGCGCGCCAGGATGACCTTTGGCCAGATCGGCGGCGTGCGCGGCGATCTTGTAGGTGATCAGCCCCTGTTTGACGTCCTCTTTGTTCGGCAGGCCAAGGTGCTCTTTCGGCGTGACATAACAGAGCATGGCGCAACCAAACCAGCCAATCATCGCCGCGCCAATGCCGGAGGTGAAATGGTCATAACCCGGTGCGATATCGGTGGTTAGCGGCCCCAACGTATAGAACGGCGCTTCGTGGCAGTGCTCCAGTTCTTCAGTCATGTTGCGACGGATCATCTGCATCGGCACATGCCCTGGGCCTTCAATCATCACCTGGACGTCATATTCCCAGGCGATTTTGGTCAGCTCGCCGAGTGTGTGCAGCTCGGCAAACTGGGCTTCGTCGTTCGCATCCTGAATGGAGCCAGGGCGCAGACCATCGCCAAGCGACAGCGAAACGTCATAGGCGGCGCAGATTTCGCAGATCTCGCGAAAGTGGGTGTAGAGGAAGTTTTCCTGATGATGGGAGAGGCACCATTTCGCCATGATCGAGCCGCCGCGCGAGACAATGCCGGTCAGACGCTGCGCAGTCATTGGCACATAGCGCAGCAGCACACCGGCGTGGATGGTGAAGTAATCCACTCCTTGCTCCGCCTGCTCCAGTAGCGTGTCGCGAAACGCTTCCCAGGTGAGATCTTCGGCGATCCCGTTAACCTTCTCCAGTGCCTGGTAGATCGGTACCGTCCCGATTGGCACCGGGCTGTTACGCAGGATCCATTCGCGGGTTTCGTGGATATAACGCCCGGTGGATAAATCCATTACCGTGTCCGCACCCCAGCGCGTCGACCAGACCAGTTTTTCCACCTCCTCTTCGATCGAGGAAGTCACCGCCGAGTTACCGATGTTGGCATTCACCTTCACCAGGAAGTTGCGGCCAATAATCATTGGTTCCGATTCCGGGTGGTTAATATTGGCCGGGATAATCGCCCGTCCGGCGGCGACTTCATCACGCACGAATTCCGGGGTGATATTTTCCGGCAGCCGCGCGCCAAAACCTTCGCCCGGATGCTGCCTGCGCAACACTTCGCTGCGAATGCGCTCGCGGCCCATGTTTTCGCGAATGGCGATGAACTCCATCTCCGGCGTGACGATCCCTTTGCGGGCATAGTGCAGTTGCGTGACGCATTGGCCTGACTTCGCGCGGCGCGGCGTCAGTAAACCGCTAAAACGCAGTTCGTCAAGGCCGTCATCAGCCAGCCGTTCGTTGGTATAGGCAGAGCTGCGCTGTTCCAGCGTTTCGCTGTCATCGCGGGCGGCAATCCATGGTGCGCGCAGTTTCGCCAGCCCTTGCTGGACATCAATCGCAATGTCGGGATCGCCATACGGGCCGGAAGTGTCGTACACCGGCACCGCCTCGTTCTCTTCAAACTGCGGGTGTTCTTTTGTGCCGCCGGTAAGCGTCGGGCTCAGCTGGATTTCGCGCATCGGAATACGGATATCGGGTTGCGAACCGGTAATGTAGATGCGGCGCGAGTTGGGGAAAGCGGTGCCTTCCAGCGTGTCGATAAAGTGTTGCGCCTGGGCGCGTTGTTCACGGCGTGTAAGTTTTGCAGACATAGCTCATTCCAGAATGTAAAGGATATGGCTTGTCAGACGACGGATGGAGTAATGGCAACAAACCGCCCGTGAGGGTGGTTGATGTGAATGGATTACTCTTGTTCCCTTCGCAGGTTTTAACCTGATCAGGTTCCGCGGATCCCGAATTAACGGTCTCAGCCTTTTACACTTCATCTTTCGCACTGTGTCTGTGTTGACTGCGTTCGCTCACCCCAGTCACTTACTTGATGTAAGCTCCCGGGGATTCACGAACTTGCCGCCTCAACGCATCGCGAATGATGTTGTGGAAATATAGGCACTCCGACAAGAAAAACCCGTCCGAAGACGGGGACTGCTTTTTAAATTACGCGTTAATGTTTAAGAACTCAAGCCGGTCGCGCGACACCGCTTTCGTCGTTGGCGCTCTCTTTGATGTTGTTATCAAAGGCCAGCACGATTAACTTGTCTTCGAGGGTAAAGCGGGCGGCCAGCGCTTCGCCGATATCGGAGAGCGCTTGCTGGAACTCCAGACAGTTATCGTCATCGATGGCGTTTTCCAGACTGGAGTCGTAATAGTTCATGATTTCTACTGTATTCGCCTCAAGCATTGGGTAAAGCTGCGTCGCCGCTAAAAGTGGGCTGCTCCCTTCCAATTCGTTGCTGATGCGTTCATAAATATTGAAGTGACCTGCGGAAAGGTATTCCACCAGGCTGTGGCAAAAATCGTCCAGCGCTTTTTCGTTAAGCTGCATGTAGGACCCTTTGCCAGGTTTAATGCCAACCAGATTGTAATAAGAAACAAGAAGTTGCTTACGCGCTTGCAGCCAATGGTCGACAAGTTTGTTACTTCCTCCAACGCGCTCTGTCAGGCTTTCTAACTGGTTTAGCATAAATGGCTCCGCAAATATGTAAGATCAAAACGATGTAATAATAATGTTAATAACATGCCTGTAAAGCGAAGGTAGTGCACCTAATGGTACGTATTATTGAAGCACACGATCAGGGCTGGTGGATCGTCAGCCATGAACAAAAATTATGGTTGCCCGGTGGAGAATTACCACACGGCAAGGCAGGAAATTTCGATCTTGTGGGGCACAGCGCGCTTCACATCGGCGAGTGGCAGGGCGAAGCGGTATGGATGATCCGCCAGAATCGTCGTCAGGATATGGGATCCGTACGCCTGCTTATCGATCAAGATGTGGGGCTGTTTCAACTCGCGGGTCGCGGCGTACAACTGGCGGAATTTTATCGTTCACACCAGTTTTGTGGCTACTGCGGACACACAATGCACCCAAGTAAAACTGAGTGGGCAATGCTGTGCGATCACTGCCGCGAACGCTATTACCCGCAAATCGCCCCTTGCATCATTGTCGCCATTCGCCGTGATGACAGCATTTTGCTGGCGCAGCACACGCGCCATCGCAATGGCATTTACACGGTGCTCGCCGGGTTCGTCGAAGTGGGCGAAACCCTTGAACAAGCGGTGGCGCGTGAAGTGATGGAAGAGAGCGGCATCAAAGTGAAGAATTTGCGTTATGTCACGTCGCAACCGTGGCCGTTCCCGCAATCGCTGATGACTGCGTTTATGGCGGAATATGACAGCGGCGAAATCCACATTGACCCGAAAGAACTGCTGGATGCGGGCTGGTATCGCTATGACAATTTACCGCTGTTGCCGCCACCGGGTACGGTTGCGCGCCGCCTCATCGAGGATACGGTGGCGATGTGTCGGGCAGACGACGAATAAGGTGTATATACTGGCGGCCTGACGCTTGAGGAACTGACAATGACCGAACTGAAAAACGATCGTTACCTGCGCGCGCTCCAGCGCCAGCCAGTAGATATAACGCCGGTGTGGATGATGCGCCAGGCAGGCCGTTATTTACCGGAATATAAAGCGACCCGTGCGCAAGCGGGCGATTTTATGTCGCTGTGCAAAAACGCCGAGCTGGCCTGTGAAGTGACGCTACAGCCGCTGCGCCGCTACCCGCTTGATGCGGCGATCCTTTTCTCCGACATTCTTACCGTGCCGGACGCGATGGGGCTGGGCCTCTATTTTGAAGCCGGTGAAGGGCCGCGTTTTTCCTCGCCCATTACCAGTAAGGCGGACGTGGATAAATTGCCCGTGCCAGACCCGGAAAACGAGCTGGGTTATGTGATGAATGCCGTGCGCACCATTCGCCGTGAGCTAAAAGGCGAAGTGCCGCTGATCGGCTTTTCCGGCAGCCCGTGGACGCTGGCAACCTATATGGTGGAAGGCGGCAGCAGCAAAGCCTTTACCCTGATTAAAAAAATGATGTACGCCGAACCGCACACGCTGCATGCGCTGCTGGATAAGCTGGCGCAGAGCGTCACGTTATACCTGAACGCGCAGATCCGCGCGGGCGCGCAGTCGGTGATGATTTTCGATACCTGGGGCGGCGTGCTGACCGGGCGCGATTATCAGCAATTTTCGCTCTACTACATGCATAAAATTGTCGATGGCCTGCTGCGTGAAAACGAAGGCCGCCGCGTACCGGTGACGTTATTCACCAAAGGCGGCGGGCAGTGGCTGGAAGCGATGGCAGAAACAGGCTGTGATGCGCTGGGCCTCGACTGGACAACCGATATTGCCGATGCGCGCCGTCGCGTGGGTCATAAAGTTGCGCTGCAAGGCAACATGGACCCGTCTATGCTTTACGCGCCGCCTGCGCGCATTGAAGAAGAGGTCGCGACGATTCTCGCGGGCTTCGGCAAAGGCGAAGGTCACGTGTTTAACCTCGGTCACGGCATTCATCAGGATGTCCCGCCGGAACATGCAGGAGTATTTGTCGAGGCGGTGCACCGTCTTTCGGCCTCCTGGCATCAGTAAGGAGAGAGTATGGATCTCGCGTCACTACGCGCACAACAACTTGAACTGGCTTCTTCCGTGATCCGCGAGGATCGTCTGGATAACGATCCGCCCACATTGATCGGCGGGGCCGATGTCGGTTTTGAGCAGGGTGGAGAAGTGACGCGAGCGGCGATGGTGCTGCTCTCCTGGCCCTCGCTGGAGTTGGTTGAATATCAGGTGGCGCGTATCGCCACCACCATGCCTTATATCCCTGGTTTCCTCTCGTTTCGCGAATACCCGGCGCTGCTGGCCGCGTGGGAACTGTTGTCGCAAAAACCCGATTTGCTGTTTGTTGATGGCCACGGTATTTCTCATCCGCGCCGTCTCGGCGTTGCCAGCCATTTTGGCTTGCTGGTGGATGTGCCCACTATCGGCGTGGCGAAAAAGCGGCTGTGCGGCAAGTTCGAGCCGCTGGCGGACGAACCGGGTGCGCTGTCTCCGTTGATGGATAAAGGCGAAAAGCTGGCCTGGGTGTGGCGCAGCAAGGCGCGCTGTAATCCGTTGTTTGTCACCACCGGACATCGTGTCAGCCAGGATAGTGCGCTCACGTGGGTGCAGCGCTGCATGAAAGGCTACCGGTTGCCGGAACCGACGCGCTGGGCGGACGCGGTAGCATCCGGGCGGCCTGCGTTTACGCGTTGGCAGGCAATTCAGCGCGATATCAGGTAAACTGCCGCGCATTACCGATTTTGAGAAACGATCATGTTACAAAACCCAATTCACCTGCGTCTGGAAAAGCTGCAAAGCTGGCAGCACGTCGTCTTTATGGCTTGCCTGTGCGAGCGTATGTATCCCAATTACGCCATGTTCTGCCAGCAGACAGAGTTTGGCGATGCGCAGCTTTACCGCCGGATCCTTGACCTGGTGTGGGAAACGGAGATCGTCAAAGACGCGAAAGTGAACTTCGACAGCCAGCTGGAGAAACTGGAAGAGGCGATTCCGGCGGCGGACGACTACGATCTGTACGGTGTCTATCCGGCTATTGATGCCTGTGTGGCACTCAGTGAACTGATTCATTCACGCCTTAGCGGTGAAACGCTGGAGCATGCTATCGAGGTCAGTAAAACGTCGATCACCACCGTTGCGATGCTGGAAATGACCCAGCAAGGTCGGGAAATGACCGACGAAGAGCTGCGAGAAAACCCGGCTGTTGAGCAAGAATGGGATATTCAGTGGGAGATTTTCCGCCTTCTGGCTGCCTGCGAAGAACGCGATATTGAGCTGATTAAAGGGCTGCGCGCAGACCTGCGCGAGGTCGGTGAGAGCAATATCGGTATAAATTTGCAGCAATGAGACAATAAAACGTGATTTAACGCCTGTTTTGTCGTGCCTGAAGGCTTCCCTTAATACCCCCGTCTGGTCTACATTTGGGGGGCGAAAATAAGTGGCTATCGGTGCGTGTATGCAGGAGAGTGCTTTTGAGGCATTTCCGTCGCACTCGATGCTTAGCAAGCGATAAACACATTGAAAGGATAACTTATGAACAAGACTCAACTGATTGATGTAATTGCAGACAAGGCTGATCTGTCTAAAGCGCAAGCGAAAGCTGCACTGGAATCCACCCTGGCTGCCGTTACTGAGTCTCTGAAAGCAGGTGATGCGGTACAACTGGTTGGTTTCGGTACCTTCAAAGTGAACCACCGCGCTGAGCGTACTGGCCGCAACCCGCAGACCGGTAAAGAAATCAAAATCGCCGCTGCTAACGTGCCGGCATTTGTTTCTGGTAAAGCACTGAAAGACGCAGTTAAGTAAGACCGCGTGGCAGTGAACAGTTTTGTCGAAGGGGCGGTTTCGCCCCTTTTGTCATTCTGGCGTCGCCCGCTGCTATTGGCGGGCGCAGCACTGTTGCTGACAGCCTGTAGCCATGATTCCTCGTTGCCGCCTTTTACCGCCAGCGGGTTTGCCGGCGATCAGGGCGCGGTGCGGGTCTGGCGTAAAGATTCAGGCGGTGAGACGCACTTGCTCGCCGCGTTTAGCCCGTGGCACCACGGGAATACATCGCTTAGCGAATACCGCTGGCAGGGCGATACGTTAACGCTCATTGAACTCAATGTTTACGGTAAACCGCCGGAGCATATTCGCGTCCGTTTTGACGATCGCGGCGAGCTGAGCTTTATGCAGCGTGAAGTCGACGGGCAGAAACAGCAGCTTTCCAGCGACCAGGTCGCGCTGTATCGCTACCGGGCAGAGCAGATCCGTCAGACCAGTGACGCACTGCGTCAGGGGCGTGTGGTGCTGCGTCAGGGGCGCTGGCAGGCCAATCATACGGTACAGACCTGTGAAGGGCAGACCGTGAAGCCCGATCTGGATGATTTCGCCTTAAATCGTATTGAGCAGCGTCAGAACCGCTCTGCGGTTGCGGTAAGCGTCGCATGGCTGGAAGCGCCGGAAGGCGCGCAGCTATTGCTGGTGGCGAATGGGGATTTCTGCCGTTGGCAGCCGACGGAAAAGAGTTTCTGAAAACCCTCTCCCCGGCGGAGAGAGGGTGAAAGGGCGGGCGTTACTTGCCCTGCTCGCGCGCAATGGCGCGGTAACCAATATCCCGGCGGCTGAAGCTGCCATCCCAGTGAATATCAGTCATTAAGGCATACGCACGCTGCTGCGCTTCGGCGACGGTGTTACCCAGCGCGGTGACGCACAGTACGCGCCCGCCGTTGGTCAGGACCTGGTCGTCGGCAGAGAGTGTGGTGCCCGCATGGAACACTTTGCCATCCGCCACTTCTTCCAGCGGCAAACCGTGGATAACATCGCCATTGCGGTAGTTGCCCGGATAACCACCGGCGGCAATCACAACGCCCAGCGCTGCACGGTTATCCCACTCTGAGGTTTTCTCATCCAGCTTGCCTTCACACGCGGCCAGGCACAGATCCACCAGGTCAGACTGCATGCGCAACATAATGGGCTGTGTTTCCGGGTCGCCAAATCGGCAGTTGAACTCGATAACTTTCGGGTTGCCCTGCTTATCGATCATCAGCCCGGCGTACAGGAAACCGGTATAGGTGTTCCCTTCCGCCGCCATGCCGCGCACGGTTGGCCATATGACGCGTTCCATGGTGCGCTGATGCACTTCATCCGTCACCACTGGCGCAGGCGAGTAAGCGCCCATACCACCGGTATTCGGGCCGGTATCGCCATCACCGACACGTTTGTGGTCCTGGCTGGTGGCCATTGGCAAAACGTGTTCGCCGTCAACCATCACGATAAAGCTCGCTTCTTCGCCATCGAGAAACTCTTCAATCACGATGCGGTGACCCGCGTCGCCAAACGCATTGCCCGCCAGCATATCGTGAACGGCTGCTTCAGCTTCTGCCAGCGTCATGGCGACGATCACGCCTTTGCCCGCCGCCAGACCATCGGCCTTGATCACGATAGGTGCGCCTTTCTCACGCAGGTAAGCTAGCGCAGGCTCGATGTCGGTAAAATTCTGGTACTCGGCGGTCGGGATATTGTGGCGCGCGAGAAAGTCTTTGGTGAAGGCTTTGGAGCCCTCCAGCTGCGCGGCGCCCTGTGTTGGGCCAAAAATTTTCAGGCCAGCCGCGCGAAACGCGTCGACAACGCCGATCACCAGCGGCGCTTCCGGGCCGACGATGGTCAGATCGATCTTCTCGTTCTGCGCGAAGCTCAGCAGCGCCGGGATGTCGGTTGCGCCAATCGCGACGTTTTGCAGCGTCGGTTCCAGTGCTGTACCGGCGTTACCCGGTGCGACAAAAACGGTATCAACCAGCGGCGACTGTGCGGCTTTCCATGCCAGCGCGTGTTCGCGCCCGCCGTTGCCAATTACTAATACTTTCATTGTCTGCTCCGTGGATTAATGGCGGAAGTGACGCATGTCGGTGAAGATCATCGCAATGCCGTGCTCATCAGCGGCGGCAATGACTTCGTCATCGCGGATGGAACCACCAGGCTGAATAACGCAGGTCACGCCAACAGCGGCGGCAGCATCAATACCATCGCGGAACGGGAAGAACGCGTCAGAAGCCATGGCGGAACCTTTCACTTCCAGCCCTTCGTCACCGGCTTTGATCCCGGCGATCTTCGCCGAGTAGACACGGCTCATCTGGCCTGCGCCGATGCCGATGGTCATATTCTCTTTTGCATAGACAATAGCGTTGGATTTGACGAATTTAGCCACTTTCCAGCAGAACAGCGCATCGCGCAGCTCCTGCTCGGTCGGCTGGCGTTTGCTGACCACGCGGAGTTCACTTGCGCTTACCATGCCGAGATCTCTGTCCTGAACCAACAGGCCGCCGTTTACGCGTTTGAAATCGAGACCAGGAACACGCTGCGCCCATTCACCGCAGGTCAGTACGCGCACATTCTGTTTTGCCGCAGTGACTTTCAGCGCTTCTTCGCTCGCGGACGGGGCGATAATCACTTCGACAAACTGACGAGAGATGATGGCCTGCGCGGTTTCAGCGTCCAGCTCACGGTTAAAAGCGATAATGCCGCCGAATGCGGAGGTCGGATCGGTTTTATAAGCGCGATCGTAAGCATCCAGAATCGAACCACCAACAGCGACACCGCAAGGGTTGGCGTGCTTCACAATCACACACGCTGGCTCGCTGAACGCTTTCACGCACTCCAGTGCCGCATCGGTATCGGCAATATTGTTATAGGAGAGCGCTTTGCCTTGCAGCTGCTGCGCGGTGGCAACAGAAGCTTCTTTGATCTCTTCTTCTATATAGAAGGCTGCTTGCTGGTGGCTGTTTTCACCGTAGCGCATATCCTGCTTCTTAATGAAGTTCAGATTCAGGGTACGCGGGAAGCGACCGGCGGGCTCTTTGCTTTCGCCGTGATAGGCCGGAACCAGGCTGCCGAAGTAGTTGGCAATCATGCTGTCGTAGGCAGCGGTATGTTCAAACGCTTTAATCGCCAGGTCAAAACGAGTGGCAAGCAGAAGTGAGCCTTCGTTGGCATCCATCTCAGTAATAATGGCGGTGTAGTCGCTGCTCTTTACAACGATAGCCACATCTTTATGGTTCTTCGCGGCGGAGCGCACCATGGTTGGACCGCCGATATCAATATTCTCTACCGCATCTTCCAGTGAGCAACCTTCACGTGCGACGGTTTCGGCGAACGGGTAAAGGTTAACGACTACCATATCGATCGGCGCGATCGCGTGTTGCGCCATGATCGCGTCATCCTGACCGCGACGACCCAGAATGCCGCCGTGTACTTTCGGATGCAGGGTTTTCACACGTCCATCCATCATTTCCGGAAAACCGGTGTAGTCGGAGACTTCAGTCACTGGCAGACCTTTTTCTGCCAGCAAACGCGCGGTGCCGCCGGTAGAGAGCAGTTCTACGCCACGCTGAGAGAGCGCCTGTGCGAATTCGACAATACCGGCCTTGTCAGAAACACTGAGCAAAGCGCGGCGGACTGGACGACGTTGTTGCATGGTAAATCCCCTGGATTTGGCTTTAACAGAGAGCGTTAGCTAAATATTAGGATCTTTATTGATCCTAAAACTTAGCTAATGCCCCAGCGAGGGCTCATGTTTTTTGCGCGGGCATTGTAACGAAAACGTTTGCGTAGCGCTCGCGAATTTTTGTACTTTTGCCTGATTGTGGATAAGTCTGTGCGTAAATGGGTATAAAGGCGGGTTTTGCTGTGGAATGCAGCAGTCAGTCATTTTTATGTCATTTTTCTATTGCGGGGGGCTGAGAA
>NZ_SJOP01000031.1 GCF_004331415.1 Kosakonia quasisacchari | reverse complement strand
GAAAAAAGCGATCGTTCGCTCACTTTTCAGGCAAATTGCACTTAGATGTTTAATTTTCGCCTGGTTTTCAAACAAAAACGAGCCCAAAAGGGCTCGTTTTCTTCTTTTGTGATTTACTGCACTGCCACAATTCGCTCATCTTTCACCACAAGCTGCACCGGTTTGCCCGGAATCAGCTCGCCAGAAAGAATCTGCTGCGCCAGCGGGTTTTCAATCTGCTGTTGAATAGCGCGTTTCAGTGGACGCGCGCCATACACCGGATCGTACCCGTTTGCGCTGAGCAGCTTCAACGCGTCGTCGGAAATGCTTACAGCATAGCCACGCTCTTCCAGACGTTTATACAAACGCTGCAGTTGGATCTGCGCAATAGAAGCAATGTGTTTTTCACCCAACGGATGGAACACCACCACTTCATCAATACGGTTGATGAATTCCGGCCGGAAGCTCTGGCTAACCACACCTAACACCAGCTCTTTCATGTGGCTGTAATCCAGATCGCCAAAACGCTCCTGGATCAAATCAGAACCCAGGTTGGAAGTCATAATGACGACCGTATTACGGAAATCAACCGTTCTGCCTTGCCCATCGGTCAAACGACCATCGTCCAGTACCTGCAACAGAATGTTAAACACATCCGGATGCGCTTTCTCTACTTCATCCAGTAGGATAACGGAATAAGGGCGACGGCGGACCGCTTCCGTCAGATAACCGCCCTCTTCATAACCAACATATCCCGGAGGCGCACCGACAAGACGTGAAACGGAGTGTTTCTCCATAAATTCCGACATATCGATACGTACCATTGCATCGTCACTATCGAACATAAAGTTCGCAAGGGACTTACACAATTCGGTTTTACCCACCCCGGTAGGCCCGAGGAACAGGAACGAACCGATCGGGCGATTCGGATCAGACAGCCCAGCGCGGCTACGGCGAATAGCGTTAGAAACGGCTTCGACAGCTTCATCCTGGCCAATTACCCGATGGTGGAGGTCATGCTCCATTCGCAGTAATTTTTCGCGCTCGCCTTCCATCATTCTCGCTACCGGGATGCCGGTCCAGCGCGCCAGCACGTCTGCAATTTCCACATCGGTTACACGGTTACGCAGCAGACGCATGGTTTTACCCTCGGTCTGAGTTGCGGCAGCCAGCTGTTTTTCAAGCTCCGGTATTTTCCCGTACTGAAGTTCCGACATGCGTCCTAAATCACCATTACGTCGCGCTTGCTCCATGGCAATTTTGGCCTGCTCCAGTTCCGACTTAATGGTTTGGGTTCCGGAAAGGGAGGCTTTTTCAGCTTTCCACTCTTCTTCTAATGATGAGTACTGGCGTTCTTTATCTTCCAACTCTTCATTAAGCATTTCGAGCCGCTTGATACTGGCTTCATCGGACTCTTTCATCAGCGCCCGCTGTTCCAGTTTGAGCTGAATAATACGGCGATCGAGTCGGTCGAGTTCTTCCGGTTTCGAGTCAATCTGCATACGAATGCTGGACGCCGCTTCATCAATCAAGTCGATGGCTTTATCCGGCAGTTGGCGATCGGCGATGTAGCGATGTGACAGCGTCGCCGCCGCAACAATTGCCGGATCGGTAATTTGCACATGATGATGCAGTTCGTAACGCTCTTTCAGCCCACGCAGAATCGCAATGGTATCTTCCACTGTCGGCTCGGCCACCAGCACTTTCTGGAAACGACGCTCCAGTGCCGCATCTTTCTCTATATATTGGCGATACTCATCCAGCGTGGTAGCGCCAACGCAGTGCAACTCACCGCGCGCTAACGCGGGTTTCAGCATGTTGCCCGCATCCATTGCACCGTCGGCTTTACCAGCACCGACCATCGTATGCAGCTCGTCGATAAACAGAATGACATTGCCTTCCTGTTTCGACAGATCGTTCAGCACACCTTTTAAACGCTCTTCAAATTCACCGCGATATTTTGCGCCAGCAACCAGTGCGCCCATATCCAGCGCCAGCACACGGCGGCCTTTCAGTCCTTCCGGCACTTCACCGTTAACAATACGTTGCGCCAGCCCTTCGACAATCGCCGTTTTACCGACGCCCGGTTCACCAATCAGCACCGGGTTATTTTTGGTACGCCGTTGCAGTACCTGGATCGTACGACGAATCTCTTCGTCACGACCGATAACCGGATCGAGCTTGCCTTGTTCGGCGCGCTCAGTCAGATCGACGGTGAATTTTTTCAAGGCCTGACGTTGGTCTTCGGCCCCCTGGTCGTTCACGTTCTCTCCCCCACGCATTTGTTCAATCGCCTGGGTCACATTGGCGGTTGTCGCACCAGCAGATTTAAGCAAATCCGTCAGCGTACCGCGTGATTCAAGCGCCGCCAGAACGAAAAGTTCCGACGAGATAAAGTTGTCACCTCGCTTTTGCGCCAGCTTGTCGCAAAGATTAAGTACACGCACCAGATCCTGAGAAGGCTGCACGTCGCCACCGGTGCCTTCCACCTGTGGCAAGCGGCTCAGCGCTTGTTCAATCGCTGTGCGTAACTGACCGGCGTTCACGCCAGCAGAGGTTAATAAAGGATGAATCGAACCGCCTTCTTGATTCAGTAAGGCGCTCATTAAATGAAGAGGTTCGATAAATTGATTGTCGTGCCCGAGTGCGAGCGACTGGGCATCGGCGAGAGCAAGCTGGAATTTATTGGTAAGACGATCCAGACGCATAACTCCTCCCATAACAGGTCCAAATTGCTACTGGAGATTAAATGAGGTCATCCCTCAATTATTCAAGGTGAATGACCTGAATTATGCGAAAGAAAACCTACGCGTACTGGATCGTCTTGATTCTTTAGGTTATATCAGCCAAATGAAACTTGCCATACGCCCGGTCGTCTTGTCCCGGCGGTATGAGAAAAAATCATCCTTATCGCTGAAGGTGCAGCGATCACCGCCAAACACGTGCTGTACGCCTACGCTCGCCAGGCGCTGGCGAGCAAGCTGGTAGATATCAGCGAAATATTTTTCACCGTGGGGATGAAAAGCGCTGTCGGCCTGCGGATCGTGCGCTATGAACGCTTCGCGAACTTCTGCACCAACTTCAAATGCTTGCGGCCCAATCGCCGGTCCCAGCCACGCCATGAGGCTTTCCGGTTTATCGGCGAAACAGGCAACCGTCTGTTCCAGCACACCCGCACATAAACCACGCCAACCGGCATGGGCAGCACCAACTTCAGTGCCAGCCTGGTTACAAAACAAGACCGGTAAACAGTCGGCGGTCATCACCGCACAGACTGTACCGGGCGTGTTGCTGTATGACGCATCCGCCCGTTTCGACGCATAGGGACCACCGCTGAGTTCGAGCACGTCAGTGCCATGAACCTGTTCAAGCCACACCGGCTTCGAAGGCAAACCGCCCGCTGCGAATACGCGCGCGCGATTCTCTTCCACATGCTCAGTATTGTCCCCGCAATGTGCACCAAGGTTCAGCGAATCGTAAGGCGGCAGGCTAACGCCGCCAACACGCGTCGAGCTACAGGCCGCCACACCTTTTGGCAGCGGCCAGTCCGGGAGGATCAGTTTGGTCATAACCAGGCGACATCGTCCTTATGGGTTTCAAAATCAGCGCGCATCGCATCAATCAAATCAACCATGTCTTGTGGAATCGGCGCATGCCATTCCATTTCGATACCACTGATGGGGTGGTAAAGACGCAGCATGGTGGCATGCAGAGCCTGGCGATCAAACTTGCGGAGTGTATCGATAAACTCGTCCGATGCGCCTTTCGGCGGACGCGGACGGCCGCCATAGAGCTGGTCGCCCACCAGCGGGTGAGTAATATGCGCCATATGCACGCGAATCTGGTGCGTACGGCCTGTTTCCAGGCGCAAACGCAGGCGTGTATGCACACGAAAATGTTCCATAATGCGGTAGTGTGTCACCGCCGGTTTGCCCATCGGATGCACCGACATATGGGTACGCTTAGTCGGATGGCGGCTGATGGGTTCTTCCACCGTTCCACCGGAAGTCATATGCCCAATCGCTACCGCTTCGTATTCACGCGTGATTTCACGCAGTTGCAGCGACTCCACCAGCCGCGTCTGAGCGGGTACGGTTTTCGCCACCACCATCAAACCGGTAGTGTCTTTATCCAGACGGTGGACGATGCCTGCGCGCGGAACATCCACAATGGGCGGATAATAATGCAACAAGGCATTAAGAACGGTGCCATCAGGGTTACCCGCGCCCGGGTGTACGACCAAGTCGCGCGGCTTGTTAATGACAATAATGTCATCGTCTTCATAGACGATGTTAAGTGGAATATCCTGCGGTTCAAAGCGCGCTTCTTCTTCGATTTCCGCGTTGATAGCAATGAGTTCGCCACCCAACACTTTCTCTTTCGGCTTGTCGCTGACAGCGCCGTTGACCAGCACGCGCTGGTCGAGAATCCATTCTTTTATGCGCGAACGTGAATAATCCGGGAACAATTCGGCCAAAGCTTGATCTAAGCGTTGACCGAGTTGGTTTTCGGATACCGTTGCGGTGAGTTGTACTAGTTGTGCCATAGACAGCTTCTTCGTTAACGTTGGGTTTTACGGCTTCGCCGTTTAATATAGTGTGCTATTGTAGCTGGTCTTAGTCGGGAGCAGGAATAAAGAATCTCCCGCATAAACATTCTGAGGAAAGTCTAAACGTCATGACGCGCTTGAAATATCTGGTGGCAGCCGCCACGTTGAGTCTGGCTTTGGCAGGTTGCTCCGGTTCAAAGGAAGAAGTGCCTGATAATCCGCCAAACGAAATCTACGCGACAGCTCAGCAAAAGCTGCAAGACGGTAACTGGAAGGCGGCAATAACGCAACTGGAAGCACTTGATAATCGTTATCCGTTTGGTCCTTACTCACAACAAGTGCAGCTGGATCTGATTTACGCGTATTACAAAAATGCCGATCTGCCGCTGGCGCAAGCCGCGATTGATCGTTTTATTCGTCTGAACCCAACCCATCCGAACCTCGATTACGTGATGTATATGCGTGGGCTGACCAACATGGCGCTGGATGACAGTGCTCTGCAAGGGTTCTTCGGCGTAGACCGTAGCGATCGCGATCCGGCGCATGCCCGCGACGCATTCAAAGATTTCTCCAAACTGGTGCGCGGTTACCCGAACAGCCAGTACGTCACCGATGCCACCAAGCGCCTGGTGTTCCTGAAAGATCGTCTGTCGAAATATGAACTGTCGGTTGCAGAATATTACACCGATCGTGGTGCCTGGGTTGCAGTAACCAACCGTGTAGAAGGTATGCTGCGTGACTTCCCGGATACAAAAGCGACACATGACGCCCTGCCGCTGATGGAAAAAGCCTATCGTGAACTGCAGCTCAACGCGCAGGCGGATAAAGTGGCGAAAATTATTGCGGCGAACAGCAATCGAACCTAATTGACCTGATCGCCTGAAATGCAAAACGGCAGCCTACGGGCTGCCGTTTTTTATTCATTTTATCTATCACTAAAGCGGTTTAGCCGCAATCCATCCTATCAACTATGACTGCTAATGGTGGCTTAGACAAGGTAAATTTGCCCTCTTCCTGCCCTGCCTCACAAAACCCCTTCATTGACAAAAAGTGACAAAATAATGTGATTTAAATCACACATTTTGACATTATGGACGGTATGCTGAAATCACCAAGACGGAAAGACAAGAGGTAAAATTTATGACAATGAACATTACCAGTAAACAAATGGAAATTACTCCGGCAATCCGCCAGCATGTCACAGACCGTCTCGCCAAACTGGATAAATGGCAAACTCAACTGATTAACCCGCATATCATCCTGTCGAAAGAGCCACAGGGCTTTATCGCCGATGCAACAATCAACACACCTAACGGGCAGCTAGTTGCCAGTGCGAAACATGAAGATATGTACACTGCAATCAACGACTTGATTAACAAGCTGGAACGGCAGCTTAATAAAGTGCAGCACAAAGGTGAAGCACGTCGCGCCGCAACATCGGTGAAAGACACAAGCTTTGTTGAGGAAGAAGAAGAGTAGTCTCTACATTGAGCCCATCCCAACGCGCCCACGGGCGCGTTTTTTATTGACAGAGCGAAAACAGTACGGGTACTGTACTTCGGTCGCACAAAGGAAAACTCCATGAAACTTGTTCCGTTCTTCTTCGCATTCTTTTTTACCTTCCCCAATTAGGGAGGCGATTCGTTTTGTGATAAAGAATGCGAAGACGAACAATAAGGCCTCCCACACCGGGAGGCCTTTTTTATTGATAACAATTAAAGACGAAAGGCAACAACATGACGGCTGAAAACCCCTTACTGGATTTACGCGTAAAGATCAGCGCACTGGATGAACAGTTGCTGACGCTGCTGGCCGAACGCCGCCAGCTCTCTGTTGAAGTCGGCAAAGCCAAGCTGGATTCGCACCGCCCGGTACGCGATATCGATCGCGAGCGTGATTTACTCGAACGTCTGATAGAACTCGGCAAAGCACATCATCTGGACGCCCACTACATCACCCGCCTGTTCCAGTTGATCATCGAAGACTCCGTTCTCACCCAGCAAGCTCTGCTCCAGCAGCATCTGAATGAAATTAACCCGCACTCAGCCCGCATTGCTTTTCTTGGCCCGAAAGGCTCGTACTCACATCTGGCTGCTCGCCAATACGCGGCACGCCATTTTGAGCAGTTCATTGAGAGCGGTTGCCTGAAATTTCACGATATCTTCAGCCAGGTAGAAACGGGCCAGGCCGATTACGCGGTTGTACCGCTGGAGAACACCACCTCCGGGGCGATTAACGATGTTTACGACCTGCTCCAGCACACCAGTTTATCTATCGTCGGTGAACTGACAGTTCCTATTGACCATTGCATTCTGGTTTCCAGCGCCACCGATTTAGAACAGATCACTACGGTTTACAGCCATCCGCAGCCTTTCCAGCAATGTAGCCAGTTCATTAACCGCTATCCGCAGTGGAAAATTGAGTATTGCGAAAGCACCGCCGCCGCGATGGAAAAGGTTGCGCAGGCGAACTCTCCACAGGTCGCGGCGCTGGGTAGCGAAGCCGGTGGCGCGCTGTATGGCTTGCAAGTACTGCAACGTAATCTGGCGAACCAGACGCAGAACATTACGCGCTTTGTCGTGCTGGCACGCAAAGCCATTGATGTTTCCGATCAAGTGCCGGCAAAAACCACGCTGCTGATGGCGACCGGCCAGCAAGCAGGTTCCCTGGTTGAAGCCCTGTTGGTGCTGCGTAACCACAATCTGATCATGACCAAACTGGAATCACGCCCAATTCACGGCAACCCGTGGGAAGAGATGTTTTACATTGACGTGCAGGCCAATCTGCAATCCGCACTGATGCAAAAAGCACTGCGCGAACTCACCGACACCGCACGTTCGCTGAAAGTGCTTGGCTGCTACCCCAGTGAAAATGTGGTGCCGGTCGACCCGGTTTAATCCTCTTTAAACAAAGGCTTCTTCATCCCTGCCACCGCCACGGGCAGGGTGAAGATCGCCCCCGACAGCGGATATTGAGCCACTTCGTCCGCCGTCATATTTTCCCGCGTGGTGGTGATAAATAGCGTTTTCATCTCAGGACCGCCAAAACAGACCATCGTCGGGCAACGAACCGGCAAGCGATACTCTGCCAGTTGTTCACCCTGCGGCGAAAAACGGGCAATGCGCCAGCCGTCAAACATCGCGCTCCAGTAACAACCTTCAACATCCATCGCCGCACCATCCGGAATGCCTTCCCCGGCGTTAAAGCGGCGGAAGACCTCACGTTTACCCGGCTCGCCCTGCTCATCAAGCGGCGTGCGGTAAATCACCGCGTTCGGCCTATCCGAAGTGAACATCCACTGTTTATCGTGGCTGAAAGCAAGGCCATTGGCACCGTGAATGTCGCACTGCAATACTTTGGGCGTGAGGTCGTTATCAATGCGCAACAGTAACGCGCCGTTGTAATCACCCGGCCCCCAAAATGTGCCCGCATAAAAACGGCCCAAATGATCGGTGCCACCATCGTTAAAGCGCGCCAGCTGCGGGTTTGAAGGATTATCACAGACTTTTTGTCGCAGCAAACCGCGTGCATCCGTCAGCCAGATGGCATTACGCATCGCCACGATAAAGCCGCCTTTCTCACGCAGCGCAAAGCAGCCCACTTCTTCGGCAAACGAGAGCACCGTATGTTCACCAGACGATAAGTGATAACGGTGGATCTCGCCTTCAATAATATCCGCCCAGTAGAGCGCCTGCTCCGCTTCGCTCCAGGTGGGGCATTCCGGTAAATGCCCGGTGTAATCAAACAGCGTGTGCAACTCAGCCATTGCGCATCCCTTAAATGAAAAAAGCCAGTGGGTTACCACTGGCTTTTCAGTATAAACGGCTTTTTCACTTACGGGCGGCTGTCGTTGGCCTGACGTAATAACACACGGCTTTCACTCTGGAAACGTTGGGCATAATCGCCAAACCAGTGCTCAACTTTGCGGAAGCTATCGATAAACGCCTGCTTATCGCCCTGCTCCAGCAGCCCAATCGCTTCGCCAAAACGCTGGTAGTAGCGTTTGATCAGCGCCAGATTACTGGACGACGACATAATAATGTCGGCGTACAACTGCGGATCCTGCGCAAACAAGCGCCCGACCATCGCCAGTTCCAGGCGATAAATCGGTGATGAAAGCGCCAGTAATTGTTCGAGCTGAACATTCTCTTCAGCCAGATGCAGGCCATATGCGAACGTTGCGAAGTGCCGCAGCGCCTGAATAAAGGCCATGTTCTGATCGTGCTCAACGGCGCTAATGCGATGTAAACGCGCGCCCCACACTTGAATCTGTTCCAGGAACCACTGATACGCTTCCGGCTGTCGGCCATCACACCAGACCACCACCTGCTTGGCCAGACTGCCGCTATCCGGGCCAAACATCGGGTGCAACCCGAGCACCGGCCCTTTGTGCGCCGTCAGCATCGCCTGTAATGGTCCGCTTTTCACCGATGCCAGATCGACCAGAATACAGTCATCCGGTAGAGTCGGGAGTTTGGCGATCACCTGCTCAGTAACGTGAATAGGCACACTCACAATCACCATGCCCGCATCAGCAAGCAATGCATCGGCCTGCGCCCAATCCTCTTTCTCAAGAATGCGCACCTGGTAACCGGAAAGCGTGAGCATTTTGGCAAACAGTTGCCCCATCTGCCCACCGCCACCCACAATCACCACCGGGCGTAGTTCTGGGCAAAGGGTTTTAAACCCTTTGTCATTTTCGCTTGAGTAGGATTCACGCATCACACGGCGCAGCACATCTTCAATCAGATCCGGCGGCACACCCAGTGATTCAGCCTCTTTGCGGCGCGACGCCAGCATAGTCGCTTCGCGCTCCGGTACATAAATTGGCAAGCCATATTTACTTTTGACTTCGCCAACTTCCGCCACCAGCTCCAGGCGGCGCGCCAGTAAACCCAGCAGCGCCTTGTCAACTTCATCAATTTGATCGCGCAGCGCGGTCAGTTCAGCAACCATAACACCCTCTTAAGCAAAACGCGCCGCCAGGCTGTTACGCAGATCGTTGTTGATTTCACGCAGCAGCGCTTCGGTCGCTTCCCAACTGATGCACGCATCGGTCACGGAAACGCCGTATTTCATCTCGCAGCGCGGTTGCTCAGAAGATTGATTGCCTTCATGAATATTGCTTTCAATCATCAGACCGGTAATCGAACGGTTGCCATCTTTAATCTGCGCCACCACCGATTCAGCAACGGCAGGCTGGCGACGGTAATCTTTGTTGGAATTACCATGGCTGCAATCTACCATCAGCGACGGTTTCAGTCCCGCCTGTTCCATCTCTTTTTCACACTGCGCGACATCCGCCGGGCTGTAATTAGGCGCTTTACCGCCACGCAGGATCACATGCCCATCCGGGTTGCCCTGGGTTTGCAGCAGGCAAACCTGGCCGGCCTGGTTGATGCCCACAAAGCGGTGCGGCATGGCAGCGGCGCGCATCGCATTGATCGCGGTCGCCAAGCTGCCGTCTGTACCGTTTTTAAAGCCAACCGGCATTGATAAACCCGAAGCCATCTCGCGGTGCGTTTGTGATTCTGTGGTTCGCGCACCAATTGCCGACCAGCTAAACAGATCGCCAAGGAACTGCGGGCTATTCGGATCCAGCGCTTCGGTCGCCAGCGGCAGCCCCATGCTGACCAGTTCAACCAGCAGACGACGCGCAATCTTCAGGCCTGCTTCCACATCAAACGAACCATCCATGTGCGGATCGTTAATCAGCCCCTTCCAGCCAACGGTAGTACGGGGTTTTTCAAAATAGACACGCATCACCAGGTAGAGGCTATCGCTGACCTCTGCGGCAAGGGCTTTAAATCGACGAGCATATTCAATCGCGGCTTCCGGATCGTGAATCGAGCAAGGACCGCAGACCACCAGCAGACGCGGATCGCGCCCGGCAATAATGTTGGAAATGGTCTGGCGGGACTGCGCAATTTGCGCTTCCTGCTCGGTGGTCAACGGGAAGGCCGCTTTTAACTGATCCGGGGTGATCAGCACCTGTTCATCGGTAATATGTACGTTATTCAGCGCGTCTTTTTGCATGATCAAAAATCCTGTATGGCTCGTTTGCGATAGTTGTTCCTCAAGTGAGGATGACGTAACGATACCACACCGGGTAAAGATTTCAATCCACATAACGTAACGATTACTTTACAAAAGCAAATTTATCGCGACTTTGTTGTCGCCATGTGTAATATTAACTTTACACATGGCGACATTTTGCGGCTAAATTTCTACGACAGCACGCCTGGCATGTTGTCTCCAGCGCACCGCATCAATCAGTATAAACAGCAGCAAGCTGGCTCCCATTACGGGTAACGCCAGCCCCAGCAACAGCGCCAGTAAAGCGCTCATTATCCGTCCTGATAGCGGTAAGCTCAGCCAACTGTACAGTAGCGTGCTCGCCGGATTTGCGTTCGCACTGGCCGGGCGGCGGATCCACCACAGCCGGTAGCCAATCACAATCATTACGCACAGCGCACAGCCAAAGGCAATCAGCAGCAATTGATTCGCCAGGCCAAACAGAATGCCCATATGGAAATCGACGCCCCAGCGCGTCAGCTTCGCCATCAGCGGGAAATCAGCGAACCTTGTGCGATCCACTACCGCCATCGTACTGCCGTCAATCGCCACCGCATCCACGCGCGTGGGCCAGCCGCGATCGATTTCAGTTACCGTCCAGGCTTTATCTGCACTGCGCGGCGGGCGGATCTCCAGCTTGCTGGCGGCGATCCCGGCTTGCCGCGCGCTGTGTAAGGCTTCGTCGAACTGCACCAGATCCAGCTGCATATCCGGCATATTCATGCCGTCGTGCATCATATGATGTTCCGCATGCGGATCGTTCATCTCTTGCAAGCCGTGCAGTTGCGTATTGACCTGCGGCGTCATCCAGCCAAACGCCGCTCGCAGGCTGTCAACATTGCCGCCCGCCCACTGCGACCAGGTCAGACCGGTGGCGGAAAATAGCAACATCCCGGCAAGCAAGATCCAACCTAAAGAGACATGCAGGCGACGATGATTCTGCACCGCGTTATTGATGCGCCGTTTCGGACGGGTAAAAAACCACAGCGCAATGCCACCGAGCGCGGCAACCCACATCCAGGACGCTGCCAGTTCACTGTAAATTCGACCAACATCGCCCAGCAGCAGCGAGCGATGGAAATAATCAATCCACTGGCGCAGCGGCAAAATTCCGCTGGTACCATAGACCGTCATATCCCCTTTCACTTGCAGCGTCACCGGGTCGATAAATATCGCGCGGTTCTCTGATGCGCCCAGTTGCGGGTCAGCAAACATCACGCGGGTTGTGTCACTCCCGGCAAGTCCGGGGCGCACCGCATGCAGACGCAAATGACCACCCGTTACGTGTTCAGCAACAGCGATTTGCTCGGCGAGCGGTTGCCGCGCCCCCTCTTCCACACCGTAAAGCACATCGTGATAGAGCCTGTTTTCCAGCTGTGGCGTCGCCACGTATAACGTGCCGCTCAGGGCGGCGACAAAAATAAACGGGCCGACAAACAGGCCAATGTAAAAATGCAGGCGTCGCAGCACACTAAGCCACGCCGCACGCGGAGTGCAGGTTGTCATACTTTTCCTCAGAAATAGCAAAAGGTTGCCGTTTCGCACAGGCGAACGGACATTTTTTTAGGGTCAGGAAAAGCAGACGCGCGGCGGGGCGCGGGTGTCAGGACAAAGCCAGGGAAAGAAGTGCCAGTGCCGAACGCGCTGGCGGGTAGCAGCCAGGCGGATGCGCAGCACACGACCAAGCAGCAGCAAAATAACGAGGAAGATAAGGGCGGGAACATGTGCCAGCAATACGCAGTAACCACAGGCCTCGGCGTGATCAAGCGGCATACTTTGCGGTGAATTTTGATGGTGCGACATCGGCTGCGATGAGACATCGTGATGTGCATGCATCGGCATGTTCATCTCGTGATGCATGCCGGGCATCGCGCTCATCGGGTCTTGCTGCAGCGAGACAGAAATCAGCGGCGCAACGAGGATCAGCAAGATCGCAAACAGCGCCAGCCCTGTGGCTGCGCGTTGTGCTGCGTATTGATGAAAAACGTACCTCACCACTTCTCCTCCCGGTCGAAGCGGCATTGTAAATTAAACATCACCAGAAAGTTAATTTACTTGTCGTTTTTCTGCGTGCCGAGTCGCAGCCCTCAGACATGTTTTTCCAGTGTGAAGACCACCACGCCATAGGGCATGATCTCCGCCACCGCACACTCAAAATCCACCGCACCGTTGGTGAGGCGCACTTTGCCGCCCGGCAGACGCACCACATCAAACACATCCAGCGTATCGTCAATACTGATAAACCAGCGGCCGTTGCCAATTTTTTGCGCGCGAGTATCCACCAGCCAGCCCGCATTCAGCCCTTCAATAAAATTCAGGCCGTCGGTGGAAGATGGTGCGAGGCTGCGATCCAGCGACCAGACTCCCGCTTCTTTTAGCTCGCCAGATTCATGGCGAAATTTCGGAATGCTCAGCGCCGCGTCATTATGCACTGTGTCCGCCGCTGCGGGGTACATTTCGCCTTTGCCCGTGGCCAGCCAGCCTAAAGAGACGCCGGTATCCAGTGCGCAAGTCACCACCACATCGCCAGGGAAAAACTCACGTCGCACCCAGGTGCTGATGGTGCCGGAAGAGATATCCAGTAAATCCCCCAGCTCTTTTTGCATCTCGAACCCGTACGCATCAAGGATACGGCGCAGCACCGGACGCCCGCCGGTCGACAAAATTTCGTCGTACAGCGCTTTGCCTTTCGGCACTGGCTTATCGGTTAATTTCGCATTTGCAAATTCACCATTCACCAGCCAGTGCAGGTCTGCGCCAGTGTCGAGTGCGCATTTGACCACCGCTTTATACGGCACGCTATCGCGCTGGATCCAGCTGCTGATATTGTTCGCCGGCACATCCAGCGCCTCCGCGAGCGCCTTCTGGCTGGAGACGGAATAGGACGCGGCAATGCGCTCAATCACATCCTGAACACTCATCTTGTTTTCACTCATGGACACCAACATCGAAAAAGTGATTTACACAATCGCATTTGCGATTTATATTGCTATGCATCGACCAAAAAGCACAGCTTCGCAGTACATTTTAAACAACAGGAGATAATGCGATATGTCAGATGCAAAATCAACGCCGTCGCATCCATTATCCGGCTTTCAAATGCAATCCAGGCGTTTTTCGCACAGCCGGACAAAGACATGGTTGCTAACCCTCTTTCCGGTGCCGTATGCATCGATTCGCGTATCGATACTTCCACTAATGAGTGAAAAAGTACCCGCGGCAATCCATAGCCAGAGCGAATGTCAGCGGGATCAGCAATACGCTAAGTACATATCGCTGAGCCGACTTATCGACAACGAGTCTGACACCCACGACACCGCAAAATGTCGCGATGTGCAGATGAATGCCAGCACCCTGCGCTTCGCCTTTACTCACCAGGAAAAGTGCTGCCACGGCGTTAAACACACTTTCAGCATGCCGTCATGATGATTTTGCTTTTGCAAGCCAACACTATCACAGGAGGGTTTATGGCTATCACATCCCCTGTCGTGCATGTTCCGCTTAACACGTCAGAGCGGCTAAGCGGGTTGAACCATATCGCCGAACTTCGCGGGCGCTTATGGGGCGATAACTGGAGCGACGTGGCACGCTTTATCGACGATCTGCGTGACCAGCGCGATGAACACGCAGAAGAGAATAACCGGGCGCTGGCGGCAATTTTCTTTCTCGCCAGAGTGCCTGCCGCGCGCCAGGCGCTCAACCCGCATGCATTAACGCGTGATGAGAAACGGGCGGTGATCGCCGCCATGAACCATTTCCGCGCGGTAGTAAGCCAGTTTCCGAAACGGCTCACCATGCCGCTGTAAACCCTAAATCCACAACCATGACGTCAACCCGTCGGGCATCCCTTTGCCCAAATTAAGGAGAAACACAATGAGAAAACAGCCACTCAACTCGCCGAACCACAGTCCAGAAGCTCTCGCGCTTCAGCTGGCACAAGCGCGCAACAATGAGCGTCTGCGCTGCGCCGGCGTTATCTCTGCCCGTCTGGACGCACTGGCCGCATTCATCACCTCGCAACGCCTTGAATGGCACGATGCCGCTGAATTGTTGCGCCAGGAAGCCAGCCACATCGACAACCAGGCGCAGGAGTTGCACTAATGGCCGACGAAATGGATCTCGCCCAGCAACGCGAGATAGAAGAGCGCGAACGACATATTCAGCATGCGCGTAATCGCTTGTTAGCCCCCTCAAGGCTGACGTGTGAAAGCTGCGATGCGCCAATTCCACAAGCGCGGCGCATGGCGCTGCCCGGCGTAACCTGTTGCGTTTGTTGCCAGCAGATTGCCGAACAGAAAGACAAGCACTACAGGAGATGCTAAGTGTCCGTCACCTGGGCTTATCCGTGGAATGCGCCGCGTTCAGCTATCTCCAGCCCCTTGCTCACTCATGCTGAGCTGCACCGCCGCAATCGTCATATTGCGGCGGTGTTGCAGGCGCGTCAGGCGCTGGCGCTACAGCCGGAGTGCGTGCGTATTTCGTTCACCCGTGCAGCGGATACGATAGAAAAAGAGCACGGCATGGCGCGTGCTGAGGCTTTTCTGCTGCATTTTTACCGCCGTATGCTGCCGAGGATCAACGCGGTGGCACAGCACTATCAACTGAGCCATTTACAGCCGCGCGTCTCCAAAGCGGTGTTCAATGGTCATTTCGACACGGTTATTCAGCAGGGGCTGGCGCACCGCTTAGTCTCGCTGTTTAGCCGCTATAACCAATTGCCGGATATGAACAAAGCCCCTGTCGACAGGCTGGCGGCAGACATCGCCAACTTTATTCGCGGCGAATTGGCAGAACACGACGACACAAGCGCAACGGAGCTGAAAACGCTGCATCGCTGGTATCTGCACGCAGGCACCATCGCCTTGCAATTTAACGTTACCCCGCCGCACTGGCAGCGCGTAACGCAAAAAGTCGTCAGAGCGGAAGATATCGCTCCGGCAATCATGCGCCTGTTCAGCGAACAGTGGTGGCGCGGACATCTGCGCAAAGCCGCCGCGCAGTGGCGCGAGCATTTGCATATTGCACTTGGCAATGTCAGCAAGAAAAAGCAGCCCTACGCCAGCGCGCAGTGCGTCGCCGCCTGGCGCGAGCAAAAACGGCGCAACCGTGAGTTTCTCAAAAGCATGGAGCTGGAAGATGAAGAGGGAAATCGCATTAGCCTTATCGATAAACACGACGGTTCAGTCGCCAACCCGGCGATCCGACGCTGTGAGCTAATGACGCGCCTTCGCGGTTTCGAAACCCTCTGCCAAAACCTCGGCTACGTAGGCGAGTTTTACACTTTGACAGCGCCTTCGGCCTGGCACGCGACGACGCGCGCGGGCTACCGCAACCGGAAATGGAACGGCGCCAGCCCGGCGCAAACCCAGAGCTATTTCACCGGTCTGTGGGCGCGAATCCGCGCGAAGCTGCACCGCAACGGATTGCGCGTTTTCGGCATTCGCGTGGCGGAGCCCCATCACGACGGCACTCCGCACTGGCACCTGCTGCTGTTTATGCAGCCGCAGGAGGTTTCCCGCGTGCGCGAGATCGTGCGTGATTTCGCCTGCCAGCAAGACCACCACGAGCTGAGCAGTGCGAAAGCGCAACAGGCACGCTTTCACGCCGAAACTATCGATGCGTTAAAAGGCAGCGCGACGGGTTATCTGGCGAAATATATCGCTAAAAATATCGACGGTTATGCACTGGATGGCGAAACCGACGTTGAGAGCGGCGCATTGCTAAAAGAGAGCGCCTGCGCGGTCTGTGCATGGGCCACGCGCTGGCGTATCCGCCAGTTTCAGTTTATTGGCGGCGCGCCGGTCACCGTTTATCGCGAGCTACGCAAACTGACCGATAACGATGCCGCACGCGGATTAAGCGTGGAATTTGCACAGGTGCATGAAGCCGCCGATTGCGGCGACTGGGCAGGTTATGTCAACGCGCAAGGTGGGCCGTTCGTTAAACGCGATGAGGTGCAGGTGCGCACCCTTTATGAAGCAGACGGCGATATGAATCAGTATGGCGAAGAGACGCTGCGCGTACGCGGAGTGTATGACAACGCGGTTGGGAGCGGTTCGCCGCTGCTGACGCGGCTGAAAAAGTGGAAGATCGTGCCGAAGCGTGCGCAGGAAAACGTGCCGAACACCGCCCTTTCTTGGAGTTCTGTCAATAACTGTACGCACTTCGAGCCGGGTAAGCTGTTAAACAGGCGCCAACGTCGGCAACTTACCGCCTGGCTGCGCAGCGATATTCTGCAGGCGCGCAAACACACGCCAAAAAGCGCTATCTGTACTGGCAGAAATATCAGGGAAATAGCTGGAAACACTGGGTTTGAGGCGCTACCAGAAAGCCACAATGGTTTTCTTTATCAGCAACATAGAGATGGAAAGAAATAATTATCGCTTCCCATTAATAATCGGCCTATGATACTGTATAAACATACAGTACAAGAAATTCATGAGAGGGATTCATGGTCTCTGAGCGACTAAATCAGACTCAGCACAAATGGGCATGCGTGCAATTCATTGCCGAGGTGTCTTTGCTGGCTAACTGCAAACCGTCCGATCTGAAACTGGCGCTGAGTCTGATTGCGGACCTGGCCAACAGCGAAAACACCACCGACGAGGATGAAAACATTTTCTACCAGGCCGAATAGCGCCCCACCACATCCCCTCCCGGCAGTTAGCGCTGCCCTTCCCTTGATGCGCCAGCGGCAGTGCTGCCTGGTGCATTTGTGCTTTGCTTTTCTCCCTGCGCACACCTGTTGTGCCAGCGCTTAACCAGCCCCGAAAGATAGCGTCCATCGCCTGTGGTCAGGAAACTTAACCATGGGGAAAAACCTTCCTGATGGAAAGAGACGCGAACGATGAATGTGAAAACACAACAAGGCGATACCCTCGACCTCCTTTGCCTGCGTTATTACGGGCGTACCGCATCAGTGGTCGAAACGGTGCTCGCCGCCAACCCAGGGCTCGCCGATCTGGGCGTTATTTTGCCTTATGGCACCACGGTCAACCTGCCGGAAGTACAGACGCAAACTATCAAAGAGACGGTGAATCTATGGGGCTGACCATCGAAAAAGTCACCTCATCGCTGGCGTACTGGATAAGCGTGGCGCTGACCTTTTTTGGCGCCATGACCCCGCAAGACTTCGCCGCCTATTTTGGCGCGCTGGGCGTTGCCGTTACCGTGGCGGTGAACTGGTACTACCGCCGCAAAAGCTATCTGTTCCTCCAGACCTGCGCGTCAACCCAGGAGGTGATGAATGGGATTACCCGTAAAACGCTGTAGCGCGGCGGCGGTGTTGGCGCTGGCGGTGTTATTGCCAGATTTCCGCTTACTGAAAACCTCGCCGCAGGGGCTGGCGCTGATTGCCAATCTTGAAGGTTGCCGCCTGCGCCCCTACCAGTGCAGCGCCGGAGTCTGGACATCCGGCATTGGCCACACTGCGGGCGTTATACCAACGCGCGATATCAGTGAAAAAGAGGCGGCGAGCAACCTTGTCGCCGACGTATTACAGGTTGAGAGCAGGCTGGCACAGTGCGCACCGGTAACGATGCCGCCGCAGGTGTATGACGCGGTGGTCAGCTTCACCTTTAACGTTGGCAGCGGCGCGGCTTGCCGCTCAACGCTGGTTTATTTTCTCAACAAAAAACAGTGGCAACAGGCCTGCGATCAGCTGCCGCGCTGGGTGTTTATCAAGGGCGTGCGTAACGCCGGGCTGGAAAACCGCCGCCAGCGCGAACGCGGCTGGTGCCTGCAGGGGGCGCAATGAATGTTCGCCTCATTGCCCTGCTGATAGCCTCGCTCGGCCTGTTATGGCTGGTGCAGCAAAACCACTCGCTGAGCGCCTCGCTGGCGCAATCCCGCCAGCTTACGCGTGAGCAAAACAGCGCCATTACGCAGCTAAAAGCGCAACTGAGCGCCGCCACAACGCTGGCAGATAAAAACCAGCAGGCGCAGGTCGCACTGCGTTTACAACTGGATGCCGCCAGCACGCAAGCGGTGCGGCGCGAACAATCTATTACGAGGTTACTCAATGAAAATGACGCGTTTCGCCGCTGGTACAGCGCTGAGTTACCTGATGCTGTGCGCCGGGTGCACCAGCGCCCCGCCTGCCCTTCCGCCGGTCACTGTTTACAACAGTTGCCCGCTGGTCAGCCTGTGTCCGATGCCGGGAAGTACTCCGCAAACTAACGGCGATTTGAGCGCCGATATCCGCCGGCTGGAGCTCGCACTGGAACAGTGTGCGCTCCAGGTCGAAACCCTTAAACATTGCCAGGATGAGATCAATGCTAAAACCCAATACGCTGCGCACCGCGCTGACTGACGCCGTTCCGGCGCTGCGCGATAACCCCTCAATGCTGCGCCTGTGGGTGGACAAAGGCAGTAATACCGCCACCCTCGCCAGCTCTCTGTCATTTGAAAAACAGTTCAGCCTCAATGTCGCCGTCAGCGGTTTTGCCGGTGATATCGATGCGCTGTTTGTGCCGGTGATGGCATGGCTACGTGATAACCAGCCCGACATCCTCACCACCGAAGCCGGTCGCAAAGGCAGCTTCAGTTGGTCGCTGGTAGCGAATACCGATAGCACGCAGGATCTGACAATGGTGCTGCAACTAACTGAGCGCACCAGAGTGACGGAAATTGACGGTACGCTGAATGCTGAAACGCTGCCGGAACCGCTGCCACCCGCGTTTGTGACTCGCCCGACCGAGCTTTATATCAACGGTGAGCTGGTGAGCCGCTGGCCTGCCTGAATCGCCCTGCGTTGTGTCAAAAACCGGACAGCCTTGTCCGTTTCTCAACGCCCGTCACGCATAGGATGATTTCCGTTATGAATAGACAACTCTCGCTTCAGGAACTGGCCCGTTTGCTGCGCAATATGATCCGCACCGGGATAATCGTTGATATCGATCTGAACAGCGGGCGCTGCCGGGTGCAGACCGGTGGCCTCGTAACACAATGGTTGCAATGGTTAACGCACCGCGCCGGACATTCACGGAGCTGGTGGGCACCCTCCGTTGGCGAACAGGTTTTGCTGCTGGCGGTCGGCGGCGAACTCGACACCGCGTTCGTGCTGCCGGGGATCTTCTCCGATGACAATCCGGCCCCTTCGGCATCCGCCGACGCCTTGCATGTCGCCTTTCCCGATGGCGCTGTCGTCGAATATGAACCGAAAACCAGCGCGTTAACGGTGAGCGGCATTAAAACCGCCACCATCAGCGCCTCGCAATCCCTAACCGCCACCGTGCCGGACGTGCGGGTGACCGCCACTACCCGCATCACGCTGGATACGCCGGAAGTGGTCTGCACCAACAAGCTCATCACCGGCACGCTGGAGGTGCAAAAAGGCGGCACGATGAGCGGCAACATCGAGCACAGCGGCGGTTCACTGACCTCCAACGGCAAAGTGTTGCATACCCATAAACACCCCGGCGACAGCGGCGGCACAACAGGAGCGCCTTTATGACAGTTCGTTACAGCGGGTTAAACCGCAGCACCGGCAAGCGTCTTACCGACACCGAGCACATCCGCCAGAGCATCAGCGATATTTTGCGCACGCCGATAGGCTCCAGAGTAATGCGCCGCGATTACGGCTCGTTGCTGTTTGAGATGATCGACCAGCCGCAAACCCCGGCGCTGACGCTGCAAATCCAGGCCGCCTGTTACATGGCGCTGTTGAAATGGGAGCCGCGCATCACGCTAAGCGCGGTCACCACCGAGCGCCAGTTCGACGGCAAATTGCTGGTCAACCTGACCGCGCAACTCGCCAGCACCGGCGAATCCCTTTCGTTAACCCTTCCAGTGAGTTAAAACCATGCCGATTATCGATCTGAGCCAACTGCCGGCGCCGGATGTGGTCGAGGAGCTTGATTATGAGGCTATCCTCAACGACCGCAAAGCGACGCTGATTTCCCTGCTTCCCGCCGATGAACAAGAAGCACTGGCGCGCACGCTGGCGCTGGAGTCCGAACCGCTGACCAAGTTTTTGCAAGAGAACGCCTACCGTGAAGTGATGTGGCGCAGCCGCGTTAACGAAGCGGCCCGCGCGGTGATGTTGGCTTACGCCGCCGGCAACGATTTGGATGTAATGGCCGCCAACAGCAACACAGCACGGCTGGTGATTTCGCCCGCCGACGACAGCACCATTCCACCAACACCAGCGGTGATGGAGTCTGATAAAGATCTGCGTCTTCGCGCGCAACAAGCGTTTGAAGGGCTTAGCGTCGCCGGGCCGGAAGGCGCTTACGAGTACCATGGTCGTAGCGCCGATGGACGCGTTGCCGATATCTCGGTCATCAGCCCGAACCCGGCGTATATCACCATTTCCGTGCTGTCCCGCGAGGGAGATGGCAGTGCCAGCGATGAACTGATCGCCATCGTGAATAAAGCACTAAACGCCGAAGATGTGCGCCCGGTGGGCGACCGCGTGACGGTGCAAAGCGCGGAGATTGTGCCCTACCAGATTAATGCCACGCTCTACTTCTACCCAGGGCCGGAATCGGAACCGATTCGCCAGGTGGCTGAACAGCAGCTAAAAGCCTATATCAACGCGCAACGGCGTTTAGGGCGCGATATCCGCCAGTCGGCGATTTACGCCGCGCTGCATGTCGAAGGCGTACAGCGGGTAGAACTGAGCACACCGCAAAGCGATCTGGTGCTGGCAAAAAATCAGGCCTCTTACTGCACAGCCTGGAGCATTACCGCCGGAGGCACTGATGAGTGATGACCGTCTGTTGCCTGTTGGCTCATCCGTTCTTGAGGTGGCAGCGGCAAAAGCGGCGGCAGACATTGAGCGCGTGCCGGTGCCGCTGCGCACGTTGTGGGATCCACAAACGTGCCCGGCGGAGCTGCTGCCTTATCTGGCCTGGGCGCTCTCCGTCGACCGCTGGGATTTTAACTGGCCCGAAGCGACCAAGCGCAAAGTGATTACCGCTTCATTCTTCGTTCATCAGCACAAAGGTACGCGCAGCGCGCTGCGCCGGGTGGTTGAGCCGCTCGGTTTTCTGATTGAGCTGCGCGAATGGTGGGAGGACAACGCCGAACCGGGCACCTTTAAACTGGTGATTGGCGTGCAGGAGAACGGCATTACCGAAGAGATGTACCTCGAACTGGAGCGGCTGATTAATGATGCCAAACCGGCGAGTCGCCACCTGACCGGGCTAAACATCAGCCTGAGCAGCAACGGAGAGTTTTATGTCGGCGCCGGTTGCTACCTGGGCGAAGAGCTGACCGTCTACCCCTACACACCGGAAGAGATCACGGTCGGCGGTGAGTATTACCCTGCTTCAGCGGTTCACCTGATTGATGATGTCATCATCTCTTAACCACGCCACATCAGACAAAACGGGCTGCGGCCCGTTTTTTTTTACCCGCCTCGTTGTGCCAGCGGGCAGCCAACCCCGCCTGATAGCGTTCGCCTGTCGCTGAACGGAAAATGACTTCTGCACTGATTCATCACCCAACAACCTGAGAGTTAACGCATGACTGCAAAATTCTTTGCCATTCTGACCAATCAGGGGGCCGCGAAGCTGGCGAACGCCGCGTCGCTTGGCACAAAGCTTAACCTTACGCAGATGGCGCTCGGCGATGCCAATGGCATACTGCCCACGCCCGATGCGGCGCAAACTCAGCTGATTAACCAGAAGCGAATTGCCCTGCTGAACCGCCTCTCCGTTGATCCGAATAACACCAATCAGATCATTGCCGAACAGGTGATCCCGGAAAACGAAGGCGGGTTCTGGATCCGTGAAATTGGCCTTTACGACGATGACGGCGTGCTGATTGCCATCGCCAACTGCCCGGAAACCTATAAACCGTTGTTGCAGGAAGGCAGCGGACGCACACAGACGATTCGCATGGCGCTGATTGTTTCATCAACGGCAGCCGTGACGCTGAAAATTGACCCATCGGTGGTGCTGGCCACGCGCCAGTATGCGGATGATAAAGCGAGAGAGGTGAAAGGCTATGCCGATACTCTTCTTGCCGCTCATCTGGCTGCCGCAAACCCGCATCCACAATATCTCGCAGTCTCGGATATCAATAACTACCTTCCTGTCGGCGTGCCGATTCCTTATCCAGCCGCGACCCCGCCAACTGGCTGGTTCAACTGTAATGGCTCCGCATTTGACAAAACAAAATACCCAATTCTGGCATCGCTTTTTCCCACGGGGAGTCTACCCGATCTTCGTGGTGAGTTTATTCGCGGCTGGGATAACGGACGCAACGTGGATGCAAACAGGGCATTAGGGCAATGGCAAAGCGATGCGGTGCAACAACATACCCATGACTACTTCACCATTTTACCGCTCGTAGATACTGACCGAGGAGGTGGACCTTCACTCTTTTCACTCGATAACTCAACCTGGTCGACCACGAATGGTGTCGGCGGCGGCGCACGCGTCGCTTCAGAAACACGTCCACGCAATATTGCGTTTAACTACATCATGAGGGCAGCATAATGGAACAAGCCGTACTGAACGACAACCTGATTGCAATCAAAGCAGGTTACATCACCGTCTATCATTACCGTGAAACGACCCGTGAATATCTCGCGCCATCAGAAGAGTATTTGGCTATTGGTCTCGGTATTCCTCGTTTCTCCACTATCGAAAAACCGGGAGAGAGTAAAGCGGGCTTCGCTATCTGTCGCACTGTTGCGCTGGATGCCTGGGAGTACGTTCCCGATCATCGTGGCGAGACGGTGTATGACATCAATACGAAGCAGAAAAGAGAAATTACCGAATTAGGCAATTATCCTGCGGATGTCACACCGCTTGCCCCTTCAACGCCTTATGACAAGTGGGATGGTAGCCAGTGGGTGACCGATCAAGCTGCGCTGATTGCTATCGCAGAAGCCCAAAAAACACAACTGCTCAACGAAGCCAAAAACACCATCAGCCTGTGGCAGACCGAGTTGCAGCTCGGCATCATCAGCGATGACGATAAAGCCCGGCTGATTGCCTGGTTGCAGTACATCAAGCTGCTCCAGGCGGTGGATACCGCAACGGCACCGAATATCAACTGGCCGCAACAGCCGCAATAACACCAGACGGGCTACGGCCCGTTTTTTCATTTGCAGTTGTCCTGCCTGCAAACCAACCCCAACCGATAGCCCTGCCCGATGCGCTCACCGGAAAATAGTGCCCACGTTTCCGACAACTGAGAGTGAACGCATGACCGCGAAATATTACGCCATTCTGACCAATCAAGGTGCAGCGAAGCTGGCAGCAGCCACCGCGCTTGGCACGCAAATCCATATCACACAAATGGCCGTCGGCGACGGCAATGGTTCCCTGCCAACGCCCGACGCCACACAAACCCAGTTGCTCAACCAGAAGCGCATCGGTGCGGTGAACACGCTCACTGTCGATACGGCCAACACAAATCAGATCATTGCCGAACAGGTGATCCCGGAAAACGAAGGGGGTTACTGGATCCGCGAAATGGGGCTTTTTGATGACGATGGCGTGTTGATTGCCATCGCCAACTGCCCGGAAACGTACAAGCCGTTGTTACAGGAAGGCAGTGGCCGCACGCAGACGATTCGTATGGCGCTGATTGTTTCGTCAACGGCGGCGGTAACGCTGAAAATCGACCCGTCGGTGGTGCTGGCGACGCGTAAATATGTCGACGATAAAGTTATCGAGGTAAAAGCCTATTCCGACGAGCTGGTGAAACAACACCTTTCATCAGCAAACCCTCACGTTCAATATCTGCTAACTAGCAAAGCCTTAAAAGAGCTGCAATCGGCGGGGCTCGTTGATGAGGCTCTCAAAAATCTTGGTTTGGGAGCAGCGGCAGAACGCAATGGAATAACGGGGTCTGTTGCGGATGCAGGGTATTTAAAATTTCCGATGAAAGATGGCAACACCATAAGAACAGTAATCCTGCAATGGGGGACGGTCTCAAATGGAGGAACCGGAGTAACAGGTGCTACAACCTATCCAATTGTTTTCCCCGGCGGCATTCTTGGCGGTCTTCTTACCGGATTAGATACTACAAATGGAGGATTTAGCGCCTCATTTGGGCCTCGTGACGTAACAGGATTTACAGCAACTTTCCGCGACGTTTCGAATGCCGCTTACCCGCATGTGCCGACACGATTACAGACAGCAACTTACTGGATGATGGGGTACTGATAATGCCTAAATATATTTATAGTCCATTGCGTAATTTATTTTATGACGCTGATTTAGAGAGCGGGTATTCAGTCTCAGGCGCATGGCCTCCTGATGCTATTGAAGTGCCGGAAAATGTTTTTTTAACTTATACCGGCCTCCCTCCTGAAGGGAAAAGGCGCATAGCAGATAATGAGGGGATGCCTGTCTGGGATGACGTACCGCCACCAACTCTCGAGCAATTTGTCGCGGCGGCTGAGCTGAACAGGCAGAAACTCGTTGATACAGCAATGCAGTCCATCAGCGTCATCCAGCTAAAGCTACAGGCTGGCAGAACGCTGACAGAAACAGAAACGACGAAACTGAACACTGTGCTGGATTACATCGACGCGGTGAACGCGTTGGACGTGTCAACCGCACCGGACATTAACTGGCCTGTCCTGCCAGGCGCTCAGGTCAGTTGAGATCAGACGCAGTGGAGGTTACAACGCCCTTCACCGCTTTGATGCATTTTATCCAGGCAGTTACGGGGTGATTGTTATCGGGGTGTATACATGCAAGAAAATATTCGGTCGTGAATAGGATATTCAGGATATCCCCACCTCAAGCCTCAATAACGAATTTTCACTGGCCGGAAAAACCGCAATAACAAACAACATCCAACGGGCCCCGGCCCGTTTTTTTTGTCTACCGTGTTGTTTCATCCCCACGCCAACCCCGACAAATAGCGCGTTAGCGCTGCGTTCGGGAAAATAGCTCTCACCCCAACACCACGGAGTTAAACGGATGAGTGACTACCATCATGGCGTTCAGGTCGTTGAAATTAACGACGGCACACGCGTCATTTCCACTGTCTCAACCGCCATCGTCGGCATGGTTTGTACGGCCAGCGACGCCGATGCGGCAACCTTTCCACTGAATGAACCGGTGCTTATCACTAACGTGCAAAGCGCCATTGCCAAAGCGGGCACCAAAGGTACGTTGGCATCGTCCTTACAGGCGATTGCCGATCAGGCGAAACCGGTGATCGTTGTGGTACGTGTCGCGGAAGGTAGCGGCGACGATGCCCAGGCGCAGACGATTTCCAACATCATCGGCACTACCGATGCAAACGGGAAATACACCGGCCTGAAAGCGCTGCTGACCGCTGAAGCGGTGACCGGCGTGAAACCGCGTATTCTTGGCGTGCCGGGTTACGACACCCAGGAAGTCGCAACCGCGCTGGCCCCCATCTGCCAGAAGCTGCGTGCTTTCGGTTACGTCAGCGCATGGGGCTGCAAAACCATTTCGGAAGCGATTAAGTACCGCGAGAATTTCAGCCAGCGCGAGCTGATGGTGATTTGGCCGGACTTCCTCGCCTGGGATACCGTCGCTAACGCCAGTACCACGGCATATGCCACTGCGCGCGCACTCGGCCTGCGCGCTTATATCGACCAGTCTGTTGGCTGGCACAAAACCCTGTCTAACGTCGGCGTTAACGGCGTGACCGGCATCAGCACACCGGTGTTCTGGGATTTGCAGGAATCCGGCACCGATGCAGATCTGCTGAACCAGGCAGGCGTCACTACGCTGATTCGTAAAGACGGCTTCCGTTTCTGGGGCAACCGTACCTGCTCGGATGATCCGCTGTTCCTGTTTGAAAACTACACCCGCACCGCGCAGGTCATTGCCGACACCATGGCAGACGCGCATATGTGGGCGGTGGACAAACCGATTACCGCAACACTTATCCGCGACATCATCGATGGCATTAACGCGAAATTCCGCGAGCTGAAAAGCAACGGTTACATCGTGGATGCGACCTGCTGGTTCGACGAGTCCGCGAACGACGCCGAAACCCTGAAAGCCGGGAAACTGTATATCGATTATGACTATACGCCGGTCCCGCCACTGGAAAACCTGACCTTACGCCAGCGCATCACCGATAAGTACCTGGCGAACCTGGTTTCCTCGGTTAACAGCAATTAAGGAGCCTGATAAATGGCAATGCCGCGAAAACTGAAATACATGAACGTGTTCCTCAATGGCTACAGCTACCAGGGTGTCGCCAAATCTATCACGCTGCCGAAACTGACCCGCAAGCTGGAAAACTACCGCGGTGCAGGCATGAATGGCGTCGCACCGATTGATATGGGTCTCGATGAAGAGGCGATGTCAATGGAGTGGTCGCTGGGCGGCTTCCCGGATGAAGCCATCTGGGAACTGTATGGCGCAACCAGTGCCGACGCGGTGCCGATCCGCTTCGCGGGCTCTTACCAACGCGATGACACCGGTGAAACGGTGGCGGTTGAAGTGGTTATGCGTGGCCGCCAGAAAGAGATCGACACTGGCGAAAACAAGCCGGGTGAAGATACGGAATCCAAAATCTCCGTGGTTTGCACCTACTTCAAGCTGTCCATGGATGGCAAGGATCTGGTGGAAATCGATACCGTCAACATGGTTGAAAAAGTGAACGGCGTCGATCGTCTCGAACAGCACCGCCGCAATATCGGCCTGTAATGCCCACCCGGTCAGCCTGGCTGGCCGGGTTTTCCCCCGCAAAAGCAACGAGGATTTGTATGAGCCACGAAACTGATAACGTCATTACCCTGCAAACCCCGATTAAACGCGGCGAGCAGCTTATCGACTCGCTTACGCTGATGAAACCCAACGCCGGTACGCTGCGCGGTCTGAGTCTGGCGGCGGTGGCAAATGCCGAAGTAGACGCGCTGATTAAAGTGCTGCCGCGTATTACCTCGCCTTCGCTTACCGAGCAGGAAGTGGGCGCGCTGGATCTGGCCGATATGGTTGCGCTGGCGGGCAAGGTGGTCGGTTTTTTGTCACCAGCTTCGGGACAGTAAATTTTCCGGCCAGGCTGTCGGTTGACGATCTGATGGCGGATATCGCGGTGATCTTCCACTGGCCGCCATCAGAGCTCTACCCCCTGAGTCTGAGCGAACTCATCACCTGGCGCGAAAAAGCGCTGCAGCGAAGCGGAAACATGTATGAGTAACAGCGTTAATATCGAGGCCCTGCTCGCTGCTGTTGATCAGGCGAAGCGGCCCTTTCAATCCCTGCAGACGGCAAATGTATCGCTGGCTGACGGCATCAAAGAGACGGAGAAAAACCTGCGTGGCCTGTATAGCCAGGCTGCGCAGATTGACGGATTTACCCGCACACAAAGCGCACTTAACGGCGTTAGCCAGCAGCTAAAGATCGCCAAAGCGAGCACGCAGGCGCTGGCTTTCGAACTGAAAAAAATCGATAAACCCAGTGAAGCGCAGATAACTGCGCTGGATAAGGCACGTGCCAACGTGAGCGCGCTGAAACAGCAGCACGACAGTTTACGCCAGTCGGTGAAAAACCAGCGGCAAACATTGCAACAAGCGGGGATCAGTACCCGTGCGCCTGCAACAGCGAAACAACGCCTGCAGCAGAACATCAGCAGCGCTACCGAGCAGCTGTCGAGCCAACAGCAAGCGTTAAAGCAGGAGAACCGCCAGCAGCGGCTGGTGAAAATCAAGGAGAGCCAACAGTCGATTTTGGGCGTGGCGGGGAAAGTATCCGCCGTCGGCAAGACCGGGATGTCGATAGCGACCACCGGCATTAATCTTGGTAAAAAATTGCTGCAGCCGGGATATGAAGCGTCACTGCAAACGCATTCAGCCGTGCCACCTGCAACACCGGGCAGCGCTGTCGCTTCACTGCAAACTCGTACCGCAGCGCCGGGCACCGCAGCCGCAAGCCAGCAGCAGAGAGCGGGGAGCCTCGCACCGGCTGTCGCCGCCCGAAACAATAGTACCAGCGCTCCTGCTCCGGCGGCTGCGATGCAGAATAATGCCGGCAATCTTGGCACGGATTTAGAAGCGCTACAGGCGGCTTATCAATCCCTGAGCGTGGATATTTTCGCCACCCAGGAGTCGTCGCTGCGCATGCTGGTGCAGACCGCGACCGGTTATCTCGGGCAGCTTCAGCAGTGGGTACAAAACAACCAGGGGCTGGTGCAAAGCTTTGGCCTGATTGCGACGGTGATCGTCGGCATCGCCGGGGCAATCGGCACTGTCGCAAGCGTGATTGCGCCGGTCTTTACAGGGATCAGTACACTTATCACCATTGCCACGACTTTTGGCAGCGTGTTTACCACCGTTTGTGGCGGGATCATGGCAGTTATCGGCGGACTCACATGGCCAATTGTTGCCGTGGTGGCCGCCATCGCCGCTGGAGCCGCGCTGATTTATAAATACCGGGAGCCCATCAGCGCCTTTTTTAGCGGCGTGATTGAGGGGATCGTCGCGGCATTTGCCCCTATTGCAGAAATGTTTGCGCCATTACAGCCGGTTTTCGATGCCATTGGCAGTGCACTGCAAACGGTGAAAGACACTTTCAGCGAGCTGCTGACGCCAATCAAGGCCAGCGAGGAGACGCTCACACAATTCGGCGATGTCGGGCAGACTGTCGGTAAAGCACTTGTTAATGCGTTCACCTGGCCACTGAACCTCTTCCGTTCACTCAGCGAGAGCGCCATGGGGTTGCTGGAGACGCTGGGCATTATCGATAAAAAACCCGCACTGGCGCTTAAACCGTCGATCGAGCAACCCGCCACAGGAGGCGTATCCAGCTATATCCAGCCCACCAGTTCACAACCGGGGTACAACGCCTATCAAATGGCGCGCCCGTCTACAGGGAGTTCTTACCTCGACCAAAGCCGTACGGAATATAACGTCACGCTACAGGGCGATGTCACACCGGGCAGCAACAACGAACGTTATTTGCAGGATCTGTTCCGCCAGGATGCCGACAACCGGCGCAACAACGCCTTATCCCAATTCAACCCGTAAGGAGAGTTCGCATTATGATGCTGGCATTGGGGCTTTTTGTTTTCATGCGGCAGACGCTGCCGTTCCAGAATATGGATCGTACCTCAGCGTTTAACTGGAAGAACAACGCGCGCGTGGGTAAGCGCGCGGCGTTCCAGTATCTCGGTCCTGGGGAAGAAACCATTGATATCACTGGCGCACTCTACCCGGAACTGACTGGCGGTGTGCTGTCGCTCGCGGCGGTCCGGCTGATGGCCGATCAAGGTCGTTCGTGGCCGCTTATTGACGGAACTGGAATGATTTATGGCATGTATGTCATAAGCAGCGTCATCGAAAAAGGTTCTGAGTTTTACAGCGACGGTTCACCGCGCAAAATCAACTTCACCCTGAAACTCACGCGTGTTGATGAATCGCTGGTCGCCCTGGCGGGCGACCTTCAGGAGCAGGGTGAACACCTGCTCAGGAGCGCGACGAATATGCTGGGGAACCTGTGATGATTGACGTACTCACCCAGGATTTGGGGCGAACGAGTGTCCCCCTGTTTACGCTGAAGCTAAAGCAGAAACAGCACGATCCGCAGCAAGCGCAGAAACAGGAAGTAAAAGACATTACCTATGATATCGCGCCTCGCCTGATAGCGTTAACTGTCACCGATAATCGCGGGTTTGAGGCCGATACACTAACGCTAACGCTGGATGATGCCGACGGGAAAATCCAGATGCCGCAGCGCGGTAATGAAGTCAGCGTCGCCATTGGTCGGCAGGGAGAACTGCTCACCAATATGGGTACGTTTACCATCGATCAGGTGACGCACAAGGGGACGCCGGATCAGGTGATTGTTACCGGCCGCAGCGTCGATTTTCGCGGCAATATGAATAGCCCAAAAGAGTGGTCATGGCATGACACAACGCTTGGCGAAGTAGTCAAAGATATCGCCTGGCGTAATTCACTGAGCGCCAGTGTCGCGCCAGCGCTGGCAAATATAAAAATCGCCCATATCGACCAGTCTAATGAGTCCGACATCGGCTTTCTTACCCGGCTGGCAACTCGCAACGGTGCCGAAATCGCCGTGAAATCAGGTACGCTGATTTTCCTTGTTCCAGGCATGTGCGTTCGGGGCGGCAAGATTGTTCCTTCCGTAACGATCACCCGCAGCGATGGCGATTCACACGAGTTTACCCTTGCCGATCGCGCAGCTTACAGCGGTGTTATTGCCCACTGGCAAGATACCAAAGCGCCAAAAGCGCAGACGAAGCAGATAAAACTGACGCGCAAAGCCGCGACAACCAGCGATGCAAAACGAGAAGCGACGGATTACACCGCTGGCTCAAAAGATAATGTCTTTACCCTGCCGACGACGTACGCGTCTAAAGATGAAGCCATGCGGGCTGCAGAAGCGCAGTGGCAAGAGATCCAGCGTAATGCGGCAAAATTTACGCTCACTCTCGCTCAGGGGCGCACCGATATCTCCGCAGAAAGCCCTGTGTATGTTTCGGGCTTTAAAGATGCGATCAACAACACACCCTGGGTGATTAAAAAAGTGACACATGGCATTAATAGTAATGGTTTTATTAGCCAACTGGAGCTGGAGGTGCGAGTTGATGGTGTTGAATATGAAGTGGAAGAGTAGTGTCAAATGCATTCTTTAACTTGCATTTGCGAGTTAAAGAGATAATATAGCTGGCATATACACGAGGGAGAAACCACCATGATGCATTGCCCGGTATGCCAACAAGCGGCGCACGCGCGCTCCAGTCGCTACCTCAGTTCTGAAACCAAAGAGCGCTACCATCAGTGCCAGAATATTCACTGCGGTTGTACGTTCGTCACCCATGAGTCGCTGGCGCGTTATATTGTCCGTCCGCCGGCGCTGCAAGTGAGCGCGTCCCACGCCGGGAAATAATTCGGCGAAATACTCAAAAGCCTGCGTCAGCAGGTTTTTTATTTCGGCATCGATAGCGGGTAATGAAAAGATAGTGACGTGGGCACGGTGCGATCACAGAAAGTAAAAAACGCTGATACAGAAAGTGCCCTGGCTTCACCCTTGAGACATAACGAAACCTTAAAAGAAGCGTCTGCCCGTTTTGTGAGAAGGAAACCCAAAGATAAAAATTCGACACCAGAATCTGTTGACGGGATTACTTACAGGACGCGCTTTTCTGTG
>NZ_SJOP01000030.1 GCF_004331415.1 Kosakonia quasisacchari | reverse complement strand
ATCGCTGCCAGCCAGTACTGGGGGCAACGGGGCGCTACTATAGGGAGTTGTACTGAAACGGTCAAGCAAGATTTTAAGCTTTCATGACTGTTCGCTTAAGGCGTGAGCAATGCGAGGATTTGCTGCGAAATCCGCATGCTTACCGGCCCATATATAAGTATTCCATAAAACCTTGCCGGTAACTTTTGAGGTACCTTGTAATCCAGCGTAATCGATAATGTCCGCTTTTCGCTCAGAGCCTTCCGATGATTATGCGATGTTTGGTTTCGTGCCAAAGCGCACACAACGAACATTATGATGTGTTAATCAACGAAGAGCAGGTCAACGGTGGCCTGTTTGTTGTTCTTTTCATTCGACTTTGCAAAGATGTATCGCACACGATTCCAGACCTGCCATGCAATCAGGAACAGGATCTACTCTCCACGACCCGGCTGTAACGCGCTACGTAGCAATGTCGACGTCGAACTGGTTCTGCTTTGAGGATGTTTCCGATATGACCACCTTTCATCAACTTATAGCCACCAGTTTGGGCGGCCAGCTTATCTCCATGGCCGACTATACGGGTAAGGTCGTTCTGGTTGTTAATACCGCCAGCCATTGTGGCTTCACGCCTCAATACGGCGGGCTTGAAGCGCTCTACAAGAAATACGCCGCTCAGGGTTTAGTGGTGCTTGGTTTCCCCTGCAACCAGTTCGGTAAACAGGAACCCGGCGGTGCCGACGAAATCGCGCAGACTTGTCACATTAACTACGGTGTGAGCTTCCCGATGTTCGAAAAAGTAGAGGTCAACGGAACCGCAGCGCACCCGGTGTTTCGTTATCTGAAAAACGAATTGCCGGGCGTGCTGGGTGGGCGGATCAAATGGAATTTCACTAAGTTTCTGATCGGACGCGACGGTAAACCGCTCAAGCGTTTTGCGCCGTTCTCCACCCCCGAAAAAATGGAAGCAGCAATCCTTGCGGCACTTGAAATCTAAGTGTATTGGGAATTCGGACCATTCAATTTTAGAGCGCTTCGAAAAAGACATTATCCGCTGGAGGGTAACTTCCGCTGTTCGCTTGTAGCAGCCCTCACGGCTATTCAGTCGGTTCGTTTTGTGCCTGAAGCGCATATTTCTAGATCAGAGGCCTAAAAATTACCTTTTAGCTACAATCCGCATTTCCACAAGTGCGTTTTCTGGAATGAATTCTGATACACCAATGGCGGACCATGCCGGGTATGGCGCTTTTATATACTCATCTTTTACGTTAGAAAAAACGTCTATATGTTTTTTAAGATCAATATGGAAAGTGGTCATCTCAAGTATATGTTCATAGCCCAAACCGGCGGCGTTTAAATAAACACCCAGCTTATAAAACGCATCGTGGAATTGTTCTTCAGGATGCTTACTTATCGGTTTGTCTTTGCGTGCCGCGGTAACTCCTGAGAGATACACTGTGCCATCAGCTTCGATGATCGGGGAGAAGTGCCAGTCATCGAAATAATGCTGAAATTCTTCAGGAACTATCGATTTTTTCATAATTTTTCTCAAATTGATGACTTAATAAATGCCAGCATGTACCAAACCGTTATGCTCTGTGGCAATTCCGTCAGGATTATCATCACCCGCCGACAAAACAGGAATTCAGATGTCATTTACATTGAATCTGTTTCGGCAAAGTATCTAGCCAACCCCGCCATCACTTCCGGGAAATCCGAGCTGATCCCCTCGCCGAAAGCCTTAGCCTGGGGGCCCTGGGTGCTGATCGCGTAAATCACGATACTTTCATCGGAGCCAGATGCCTCGATACGATGTTCAACGTTGACCCGTATTTCATCCACCCAGGTTTCATCAATGAAATATTTTTCTTCAGAAACATCAGTAAGCTGACTACGGACAACATCGCCTTGAGGTAACTCCATTGTGAACCATGTTTCCCCTATGAAATGGCCCCTCGATAGTGATTGACTTTACGCCAGGGTTCCATCGTTTCCAGTTATCGGTGTCGACGAAGGCCTGCCATATTGCTTTCGGTTTGCTTCTTACAGTCAGCGTAAAGGACTTACTCCAGACGTTGTCTTCATTCATAAAATTGCTCATCAGATAGAGTAAGTGGAGATATTCAATGTGTACTTATAATGGCGTAACGCCAAAAATGCCAAACCCCATTTTTCGCTCAGGGAGAGTCAATCTCGCTCAGGCAGGCATCTCAACACATAATTATTCGCCAGCAGACCAGTGAAAGAGCTTTGAGATTTGATGCCTGGTGGCGCTTTGAACGTTAATTTGAATGGTTAAAAAATGTCCGTTTCGCTCAAGGCAGCCAGATATGTTGCATTATCGGCTTTGACGCTCACTGAGAAAAAAGCAGCCTGTCCCGTTACCGGGATGCTGGCCGGGACCAGCCTGGCCAGTACATCAGCAGGGCAAGGAACAGCATCTTTGACTCAGCGAGTCGGGTGGATTTCAATAACGAACGGTGTGCATTAATCATCTTTTACTGTACCAGGGGAGGTAAAGTCTCAGCGTTCCCCCCCAGAATATGCCGTCAACAAGCCCCGTCACACCGCCAAACAACATACAAAAGCTTGTAGTTGACCTTAATCCAGGCTGCAGATAAAGAGCCGAGGTCAGGGTAAACTTCATACTAAAAGCAATGACGATCAATCCCAGAGTCAGCGGGGTTCCAGCTCTGATAATCATGCCTGGATTGTCTGTATTTCTCAGCGGTGGCAGTGAGCGCCATAATCGGTATCCGAGTGCGGTGCCTGCGAACAGTCCGGCTGCCATCATTGTAAGACTTACTCCAGCCAGTTCTGTCTCGGTGATCACGCCATATGTTCCCCAGACAAGAAAAAGTACCGGCAGTAAAAACAACCGCCCGATTGCCATCTCCCGGTCATAAAGCGCAGCAAAACCACGGCGTAGTAAAAAGGCCAGCATTATCCATACCCATACGGGTGTTTCTCTTAAAAAGTGTGCCATATCCATCATTTGTCCCGGTTACGAAAATTACTCTTTTTCTTCAGCACCGGTGAACCGTCACACCATAACCTTTTCAGCGACACTCATCACTGTTACCGTCCACTGCAATGCCTGCGATGAGACTTACATATCAGGCTGGCACCGTACACGACAACGCCATGACTGCAAGGTGACACGTCAGTGACATCAGGCCGGACCCGGGATATGACAAGCCTGGTCAGCGGCATTAAAGACCAGCAGATTCAGTTCTGCCTGCATGCGGTAAGCTGAGCCGTTACGTTGTGTATGCAGTGGGCTTTCTGGTAAACCGGCAAATTCCGCTAATTTCGCTTTAAAAAAACGCCGTCATGTTTTGACGGCGCAGGTGATCCCGAGACCTGCAGAAAAGGCGATTGCGTAATAAATCATGCTCATGCGTTTCATACCTGTCAGCGCGACTGCGCCAGCGGCAGGAAGATTTCTGCAAAAAGGGGTCGACTGCGTGGTGAGAACAGGGGAGCTGAATAACTCTACGCTGGTAGCTCGTCCGCTTGGCCGGTTTCGCTGGATAACCTATGCCTCTCCGGCGTATCTCAGGGAATACGGGATTCCGCAGTCGCGCGACGAATTGTTGCAGCATCGTGCAATCCATTACTTTTCCGGCTCAGCCAGGCGTACGGGTGAATTGCGCGTGGCGCTGAGACGCTGTCCGTTCCTGTTAATGGCGATGTGGTTGTTAACGAAACGGGGCTTTATATAAAAATGTGTCTTGAAGGTTTCGGACTGGCGCAGCTTGCCGGGCGCATTGTCTCAGAGCATCAGCAGGAAGGAAGGCTCATTGAGGTGCTTGCAGACTGGCAACCGCCACCAGTACCGGTCACTTTACTGTACCTGCATCAACGCTTTCTTTCTCCCGCCGTGCGCGCATTTGCAGACTGGATAGCCGACATTATCTGATCTTGCTGCTACTCTGATCGGCCATCCAGGGATGGCCGTCGTGTGAACGCTTATACCTGCGTCATGCCGCCATCAACGCAAATCTCTGCGCCGGCAATATAGCAACTCTCATCGCTTGCGAGGAAGAATGCAGCGTTGGCAACCTCTTCAGGTTGACCCATTCTGCCGAGCGGTATTGCGCTGGTTAAGCTTTTACGCACTTCATCAGACGTTGCCGCCATCATTTCAGTGTCGACAGGACCAGGCGCGACAACGTTGACACGGATACCGCGCGCGGCAAGTTCGCGTGTCCAGGTGCGGGCAAAAGAGCGCAGTGCGGCTTTGCTGGCCGAGTAAACGCCATATCCGTGTGTGCCGAGAACATCAGCAATTGAACCGATGAGAACGACACTGCTGCTGGGTTTCATCAAAGGTAATGCTGCCTGCAGGGCAAAGACAGGAGAGCGAACATTCAGGCCAAACGTCTGGTCAAAATGCTGCTCACTGACCTCTTCAAGCGGGGCGTATTCCGACATTCCAGCATTGATTATCAAGATATCTATCTGACCTGATTTTTCTGCAACTGTCTGCATGATACGACTCAGTTCGCTCTTCTGACTGACATCAGCCTGTAGCGGTATCGCGGTTCCCGATATTTTGCTTTTGGCTGTCTCAAGGTCTTCTTCTCGTCGCGAAGTGAACCAGGTAACGGCCCCTTCAGTGGCTAAACGCTGACTGATAGCCAGCCCAATCCCTTTCGCACCGCCAAGCACCACAGCGACTTTTTTCTCTATTCTGCCCATCTGATTTCTCCGATTTAGGTCGAAAACAGATGGTATAAATTCTATACTTAATATCAATTACGCACTTTTGCTATACCAAATATAAGTGACGATATCGCTATGCAAGAAAAAAACGATAACTGCCTGATAGATTTTAGAAATACCCGTCTGGTGTTAGAACATATCACCAATAAATGGTCGATATTAATTCTGACGGTACTGTGTACGGAACCTTGCCGGTTCAATGAACTTCGCCGACGCCTGGACGGGATTACCCATAAGGCGCTGGCCGATGCGCTGAAACGGCTGGAGCGAAACGGTTTAATTACTCGTCACGTTCTGTCCACTCATCCTGTGAGTGTGGAATACACCATTACGCCGCTGGCGCAGTCACTCCAGCAGCCTTTTGTTGCGTTGGCGAATTGGGCGTTGGAATTCGGTCCGACCCTGGCATTAGCTCAGGCTGAATACGATCGTGCTCATGCGGATGAAAATAAATGCGAAAGTCAGGTTGAGGCTTGAGCAATGAGCCTGATCCTCTGAATAACGCTGAACAGGCTACCCCGGAGATTTATTCCCGCAAATGGGGCCGGGGTTAATCCCATAAAAGATACAGCTTTGTCCGTTATCACCAGGGCCAGCTGTTGTTCTCATAATCGAGGAAGAGATGGCTTCTGGCGTTTCGGTGTTGCTCAATCACACTGATCATGCCGTTGACGCTGGTCTTCACATCAATCTCCGCATCCACTGTGCCATCCAACGTGCCCATCGCTGTCGCCACCCAGCCAGGATGAATTGACAGAACCGTCTGCGCTCCCTGGCTGATCTCCCTATAAATACAACGCGCCAGCATATTCAGCGCCGCTTTACTGGCCCGGTAAAGCTCAAGGCCGATCCCCGGTTCGGTATTGCTGGCAATACTGCCCCGGTGCGACGACATGAAAACCAGGCTTCCCTCAGGCTCAAGCATTGGCAGCAGGTGCCGGGCCAGGCGGGCAGGGCCAAACGCATTGGTCATCATAATTTGCTGGAATTCCGCGTCAGAGGCCTGCAACACGGATTGATGCAAGGGGCCGTAAATGCCTGCAACCATAAAAATAACGTCAAATCGCCGTTCGTGGAGCCTGCCGATAAGCGGCTCGATATGGGACTTGTTGGTGACATCAATCTCGCCGGTCACCAGATTGCCGGGGTAAATCTCTCCCAGAGCGAGCAGGGCGGAGGTATCCGTACCCGGTAAATGGGTGGCGAAAACGTCCCAGCCTCGCTCCAGATAGGCTTCTGTCAGCCCTTGACCCAGCCCTTTCTCGGCTCCGACAACTAAAATGCTCTGCTTTTTCATCATTGGCTCCTGATTTACTGTGCGGTGTAACCGCCGTCAGCCATCAATACCGTTCCCGTTACAAAGCTGGCTTTAGGTGAGGCAAGCCAGATAATGGCTTCAGCAATTTCTTCCGGCTGAGCCACCCGCCCAAGTGGGTGAGCGTGGCCGTAGCTGGCCAGCGTGGTTCGGCTGTCTTCCACGATGCCGGAAAGAATATTTGTTTCGACGACGCCGGGTGCAACGGCATTAACCCGGATAGCATACTCAGCCGCTTCCAGCGCCAGAACTTTCGTCAGTTGCGCGATGGCACCTTTAGAGGCCGAGTAGGCGGACGTGGTTTTCATGCCCACTCTGCTCACCACGGACGCCACATTGACAATCGCGCCTTGCCTGCGAGGCTGCATGACCTTCAGGCTTTCCCGGCTCAGGAGAAAATACCCTCTGGCATTAATGGTCATGATGCTGTCCCATTCTGCAACGGAGGTTTCGGTAGCGAGTTTATTCAGGGTCTTACCTGCATTGTTGATAAGAATATCCACGCCGCCGAATTCTGCTTGTGCGAAAGCGACTGCGCTGATGACCTCATGTTCCTGACTGACGTCGCATATCTGTGTCACCACCTGATTGCGCTGTGCCAGCGCATGGACCGCCGGGTTGATATCCAGAGCCAGCACCTTCGCTTCATGACTCACGAGAAGTTTTACGGTGGCCCTGCCAATATCACCTGCGGCGCCCGTGACAATCGCCACTTTGTTTTTTAATCCCAAAAAATCTGCCATTTTTAGTCCTCAAATGCTGTATCACGTTGCCCGAACGTCATCTCCTTTATCAGCCGTACGGATACCTCCTCATCCGAAGCCCGTGTCAGGGGGGATTAGGTGAACGGGCGGTTTCAATCATGATGCTTGCCGCTTTTTCTTTGCCTGCTGTCACGCCGTTACGCGATTTAGTGACTGCTGAATCTCACTGAGTGAGGAGAGGGAAAATCTGGCCGAATACGCCAGGCGTCAGCGAAATGTCTCCGGGCGATGCTTCCCGTCCCGGTTCATGGACAGTTGCTGAAATAAGCCAGGCTCTTGATTCAGAATGACGTTGCATAACGTCTCCTCATTTCTTTTGTTGCTAAAAGAGTATGAGAAGCAGCGCAATGCAACAATGAAGGTTCCTGTACAAAGATTATCGTTTCCTGTCAGAATTCGGTTTAATAACCTGATACAGGCTGAAAAATTTATCCTTTTATATCTTCAGGGGGCGCAGTGTCCGGACTTACCTCAAGCCTTACGCGAAAAATGATCCCTGCTTTGCTGGCGCTTGCGCCTGATGAAGGCTACTCGCGCACCCGGATGACGGCGATAAAGCTGTTGCGAGTCAATGCGTCGATGTCCCACACGCCCGTCCTTTATGAACCCTGTATCGTTATTGTTCTGCAGGGAAAGAAAACCGGTTTGATGGGCGGGCGGGAATTTACCTACGATCCCGGACATTATCTGGTTGTCTCCGCGCCTCTTCCTTTTAGCAGCCAGACCACTGCCAGCCAGCAAGAACCTCTTCTGGCGCTGTCTGTATCGCTTGATGTCGCCACAATTGCCGAATTACTTATTGAAATGGGGGAAGGCGAGGTAAGAGGAAATGAGCAGGCGGGAATTATGTTTTCCACCCCTCTCGGAGAAGAACTGGCCGATACGGTTTATCGCCTTCTGGCGGTGCTTTCTGATGAAGAGAAGGCCAGAATTCTGGGGCCGGGTATTCTGAAAGAACTTTATTATCGTGTACTGATTGATACGCAGGGAGCCTCAATCAGAGCGGCGCTCTGCGGAAAAGGGCATTTCAGGCAAATTGCTGCCGCTATTCGCACGATGCATACCCGGTTTATGGATCCTATTGATGTTGAGATGCTGGCTAAAGAAGCGGGCATGAGCTCCCCCTCTTTTCATCGCCATTTCAGGGCATTCACCGGCACAACACCCAAACAGTATCTGATTTCCATCAGGCTGCACCAGGCGCGTTTTTTAATGGTGAAGAGCAATGTCACGGCCAGTGAAGCTTCTTTTAAAGTTGGCTACGTCAGTCCGACACAATTTAGCAGAGAATTTAGCCGGTTCTTTGGTTGTCCGCCGCAAAAGGAAGCTCACCGTTTACGCCATTTATTAAAAGTGAAAGCCGAATCGTACTGGCCGGAATAATCTCTTCCCGGCCTGAACGTCGTGGCAGTTAAAGAACGGATGAGCGCGGTTCATTCGGACATGTAAAAACAGCGCGAAACATCGCGCCGTTATGCCCCAATTTTTACTCAGAATGCGGTTTCCAGTGAATCTGTGACGCAGTAATTATCGTCTACCAGGGGCAAATACCGCCATTTATCGAATGCGGTACAGGGATGTGAAATGCCACAACCCACCCAGTCACCGGGCTTTAACACATCCTCTTCCGGCAGCAATAAATACGCATGTTGATCGTTCACCTCGCTGATGCGCATGCCAGACGCTGCACGCGGGGCACTGCCATCGACGTTGCGCACCCACAGCGGATTTGGCAGATCCTGATCGAACGGCACATCACGGCGTCCGAAATCAACAAACGCCAGGCCAGGCTCAGGGCGCGACAATACCCGGCCCCAGATCTCCAGCGCGGCGGTGAAATGATGCGTAGCCCCGGGCTGCGCAAAAGGCGCAATGCGTGCGTACAGGCCGCTGTCGTGCGCCATGTAAGCGCCGGATCGAATCAGCGGCGTCATTGGCAGTGGCAGGTTCGCGGCGGTGAAACACGCCGAGACCACGTCAAACCACGCACCGCCGCCGGCACTGAGGATAATATGCTGGCTGGCAAACAGCTGATTTTCAGCCAGCAGCGCCGCGGTGGCGATCAGCATCCGGCAGTAATCTGTTACGCGCTGCACCCCCGCGGTATCACGTCCGGCGCCAAGCGCGCCTTCATAGCCCGCCACGCCCACCAGTTGCAGAGCAGGGCTGGTCGCAATCGCGGCGGCAATCTCCAGTGCTTCAGCGGATGAACGGCAGCCGGTGCGTCCGCCGCTGACCGACATTTCCAGCAGTACCGCAATGCGGCTGTCGCCGAGATGTTGCTCCAGCAGACGAACACCCTGCAGTGAATCGACGTAGCAAAGGAAGCCATGGTCGGGATGCTGCTTTTGCCATTCGCCTATCCAGCGAATGCCAGCGGGGTCGACCAGTTCATTGGCGAGGAAGACGTTACGAATGCCGAACTGGCGCAAGGCGCGAACCTGCGCAGGGGTTGCGGCGCTCAATCCCCAGGCACCGCCTTCAGTGATGGCGCGGCGCAGAATCGCCGGAGACATCGACGTTTTGCCGTGTGCCGCCAGCATTACGCCTTGCTCACGACAAAAATCTGCCAGTTGACGCAGGTTATTCTCCAGTGCCGATTGCTTCATCAGCATCAGTGGGGAAAACACCTCGGGACTGTTAAAAATTTGGGTGCCGTTAGCCAGCGGCTGATTGCCGGACCCGGCGACCGATTTAAAACGCGGCGTAGTTTGCTGCGCATCCAGCGTGCCGTCTGCCTGCAATGGAAAGTGAATCGACATCATGCCTCCTGTTAGTGCTCAAGCACACGCGATAAGAATTGCTGGGTGCGCGGATTCTGCGGATTGACGAAAATCTGCTCCGGCGAACCCTGCTCGGCTATCACGCCCTGATCCATAAACACCACGCGGTCAGCGGTTTTACGCGCAAAACCCATCTCATGGGTGACCACCACCATGGTCATACCTTCACGCGCCAGGCTGCGCATGACTTCCATCACTTCGCCGACCAGTTCAGGATCGAGCGCTGACGTCGCTTCATCAAAAAACATAATTTTCGGCTCCACCGCCAGCGCGCGAGCAATCGCCACACGCTGCTGCTGACCGCCGGATAGCTGGGCCGGATAATGATGCGCGCGCTCGGCCAGCCCGACACGGGTCAGGGCGGCCATACCGCGTTTATTGGCTTCGGCCTCGGACAGTTTCTGCGCTTTAATCAACGCCAGCGTCACGTTACCGAGCGCGGTCTTATGGGGAAACAGATTGAACTGCTGAAACACCATGCCGACATGGCCGCAGATTTCTCTGCTGCGTTTGCGTTCGTGCAGCGGCACTTCATTCACCCAGATTTCCCCGCCATCGGCGGTTTCCAGCCCACTCATGATGCGTAATACGGTACTTTTGCCGGAACCGGATGCGCCAATCAGCACCAGCACTTCGCCGGGCGACACATCAAGGCTTATCTCTTTCAGGACCTGGGTTGAGCCAAAAGATTTGGTAATACGGCTCAGCGTAATGGCGGATTTGCTCATGATAACTGGCTCCTGGTTTGATGATGTTGAACCCAACGGGAAAGTGGAAAGCAGACAACGAAGTAGAGCAGGGCGACCAGACCATAAATCACCACCGGCTGACCGATGCGATCGACAATAGCCTGGCCCTGGTGCATCAATTCCGACATGCCGATCATGCTGACAATCGACGTATCTTTTATCAGCGAAAGATACTGGCCCACCAGCGGTGGCAGCACGATGCCGCGCGTCTGCGGCAGGATCACGCTAAGAAACGTCTGGCGTTTTGAAAGACCAAGGATCCATGACACTTCCCACTGGCCTTTAGGTACAGCTTCAATACCGGCGCGGAATACTTCGGCAATGTAAGCGCCCTGATAAATGCTCAGGCCGAGGATACCGGCCGCGAACAGATTGATTTCATAGCCGAAATACGCCACGCCGAAGTAGATAAACATCAGCGTGATCAGTACCGGCGTGCCGCGAAACAGTTCGGTATAAAACACGGCAATCTGTTTGGCGACCGGCAAACGGCTGGTGCGTAACACCGCTGCCAGTAAACCGAGTAGTGTGCTGCCGACGATAGCGGCGATGGAGAGCAGTAAGGTGATAACCAAGCCTTTCAGCAGGATTGGCAGCGAGTTGATGATAAGTTCGCTCATAGCGCATTCCCCTGTTTCACTGGGTTAATCAGCCATTTTTTTGCCCACCGCCAGCCGGGCTTTTTTACCGGCGTCACCAGCGGCGGATGGAACATCCGGCGTCCTGCCATGCTGCCAAGCCATGAAAACAGGTTGCTCAGCAGCAGATAGACCAGCGCGACAATACTGAAAGTCTGGATGTAGAGCAGGGTGCGCGCATTGATCACCGTTGCGGTGCCGGTCAGTTCCGGCAGCGCGATGGCGGAAAGCAGCGACGTGCCGAGCAGTAACTGAATCAGGTTATTAATAATGGCAGGCCACACTGCGCGAGCGGCCTGTGGCAGCACCACGCTGAGGAAGATCTGTCGGCGTGGAATACCGAGGATATACGCCGCTTCCAGCTGGCCCTTCGCGACCGACTGAATGCCAGCGCGGAAGGTTTCCGACAGATAAGCGCCTACGTTAATCCCCAGCGCCAGCACGCCTGCGGTAAAGGCGCTCATGGTGATACCCAACGACGGCAGACCAAAAAAGATGATGAAGATTTGCAACAGCACCGGGGTATTGCGGATGAACTCGACGTAGCAGTGGCTGAGCCAGCGTACCGGCGCCAGCGGCGAGGATTTCGCCAGTGCGGCCAGCAGCCCGAGAGCCACTGCCAGTACAAACGCCAGCAGCGTGACCTGCAGCGTTAGCCAGGCGGCGTCCAGAAAAGTGTCGGCGTAGCGCCACAGGGTTAGCCATTGATAACTCATGGTGTGACTCCTTCAGGCGGCGCAGCATTGGCTGCTGCGCCGTGGGCGAACAATCAGTATTGCGGATTCAGCGGGTAGCGCGGTTTACTGCCGAACCATTTTGCATACAGCTGTGCGTTCTCGCCGGATGCGTTGATTTCAAAAAGGAATTCGTTCAGATAATTGGTCCACACCTGGTCGCCCTGTTTCACACCGAAGGCGTTGTACTCCAGCGGCACCAGCGCCTCGTTAGTCACGGTCAGCGACGGATCGAGTTTTGCCTGATAAGCGAGGAAGTTGTTATCTTCGATCATCGCATCAGCCTGTCCCTGTTTCACCGCCAGAATTGCCGCCTGGGATGAGTCGTACTCCTGAATTTTCACGTCGATGCCGAGGTTGCGCACTTCGTCGCCGTTGGTAGAACCTTTCACCGTGGCAATGGTTTTTCCGGCCATGTCATGCGCGGACTGAATGCCGCTATTTTTGCGCACCAGCATGGCTTCACTCGCTACGACATACGGGTTGGTGAAACCAATCTCTTTGGCGCGTTCCAGATTGCGGGTGAAGTTACAGAACACCACGTCGACTTTGTTGGTTTGTAGATTAGGAATGCGGTTGGCGCTGGTTGTGTTAACCATCTCCAGTTTGACGCCCATCTGTTTAGCCAGCGCTTTGGCCAGATCGACGTCATACCCATCCGGATTGCCCTCTTTATCGTAAAAACCAAACGGGGCAAAGCTCAGGCAGTCACCCACGCGCAGTGTGCCGCGCTGCAGGACGGTTTGCAGTGCAGACTGCGGCGCGGCACCCGCTTCTTTTTTCTCTTCGGTCGGCGTACAGCCCGCAACAGCCAACATTACCAGCGCGCCGGCCAGTGCTTTGGCACTAAATTTCAGCGATGTTGTTGCATTCATTTTTTATGCTCTCTTTTAATGTTTAACGAGACGGCGTAATACCGTGTCACCCGTGATAAGCCAGACGATCGCCCGCGCAGCGGCAGCGCTGATTATTTCGGGATATTCTAGTGAAAAAGCAAAAGCAGCAATTAATAACAGGCGGTACTGGTGTTGGCGAAGAAGAAATAGAAACGCGCAGCCTGTTTTAACGGTTTTAATTATTTACGGTCAGCGCGGAAACATTTCATATCCACTTCCACTTTGCAGTCGACCACTAAATCCTGCACGCTACAAATCCGCGCTGGTGGATTATTACTAAATATCTCACTGAATACTTTATTAAATGAACTGAAATATCGCGCGTCGGTTAATACCGCCGTGACGTGTACGACATCTTCCACGCGATAGCCTGCTTCCCGCATGATGGCGAGACAGTTGTTGAACGCCAGTTGTGTCTGTTCGATGATACCGCCTTCCACTACTTCGCCCTCGCGCATCGGTGTCTGGCCCGAGATATACAGCCAGCCATCGGCCTCAACTGCCCGTGCGAACGGCAGTTTCTGCCCACCCGTACCGGTGCCGCCTTCAATGCCATAACGCTTAATCGTCATGCGACGCTGCTCCTTTTTGTTCTGAGAATACCCGTGAGTACCGAGTAATGATTGTCTGATATATCAGACTTGAATCTGCAATATCGGATAGATCAAGATTTGCACAGCTTTTTTGCTTTTGCAATATATCGCGAGGAATTTAATTTCTCGTGATGTCGTCGCGATCGCAAAATAAAAAAGTAATGAAAGAAATTTCTAACTGGAAATGTTACCGCTGTCGTTATTTAAAAAAATAACCTGCACGCAATGCGCTAAAATGAGGCCCCAAAATAGAACAAGGAAATATAAATTTCGGCATTGAAATTTTAATTAACGGGGATGGGTTAACGACGACGCTGGGTGTATGATGCTTTCTTTTTTACTGTCTGGCGCGACCGCCCGACTGCATCAGGAGAATTTGCTTATGCCGGACGAGAAGCCATCGCGGGCACGCGGTGTTGACCGGGTTATCGACATTTTTCGCCAGTTGCATATCGCTCGTCAGCCCATGGCGATGCGCGATTTGATCGACGCCACTGGTGCGCCGCGTTCTAGCGTATATGAGCTCGTCAACCTGCTAAGTGAGGCTGGGTTGGTTGAACTGGACGCCGACGGTGCGGTGTTCTTCGGCCGTGAAATGCACTATTACGGTGCGGACTACATGGCGCATAACGATCTTATCCGCCGCTCACATCAGTTAATGGTTGAGATTGTGGCCCGTCATGGCGAGACGGTGCAGCTATGTATGTTGGAAGGGAATAAGTACACCGTTGTGCTGTCGGAAAGTAATGCCCACCCGTTCAAAATCACGTCTGATATCGGGGTGCGAGTACCGATTACCTGGACTGCCACGGGTCGTCTGCTACTCAGTAACTGGTCGGACAGTGCCATTCTCGATCTTATCCCCGAAGAGGATTACCGTCTGGCGAACGGGCAAGTCCTCGACAAACAGGCATTTCTCGAAGATATACATCGTGCCGGGCAGCAGGGATATTGCCTAACTGAAGGCCTCTCAGAGAGTTTTACCTGCTGCATGGCAGCACCGATTCGTTCTCGTAGCGGGCAGGCAGTTGCTGCTATCTGCTTTATGGTGAGCCGCGATACGCCGGAGGAGCGCCGTCAGATGTTGCTCAAAGAGTTGATTGTTTCCGGGCAAAAATTATCGGATTTCACCTGAACTCATATTCCATACGATTGAAAAAAATTGATTTCCGGCTCGCCGGGTTACACCAGAAGGTGAAAGGTTGTATCGCTCACGTCGTTGCGCTGCAAAATCCCACTGGTGTATCCCCTTCAGATGTCCCCCTTCCCACAGCCACAGACATTTTCCGTCCAACGGCAGCCTCATCCGAACTATCGACATTCATATCTTGTTTCCACTCTGTGGCGTTAAAAAAACAGTTTGCCTGATATTTGCGCACGCGTTGCTTCTTCGTGTCTCAGCCCGGATACCCGCCTAATGCTGGCCTTTTGTTGATAATGACGATATAAAGAACCCAAACACGGACATTTAGACATCTATACGTTTAGAAGGTGATATGCAGACACAACAAGAAAATGGCGAGCTTAAGCGCACCATGAAAACCCGCCATTTGATCATGCTTTCATTGGGCGGCGTCATTGGCACAGGGTTATTTTTTAATACCGGATACATCATCTCTACCACCGGTGCGGCAGGTACACTGCTGGCGTATTTGATTGGGGCGCTGGTCGTCTGGCTGGTGATGCAGTGCCTTGGCGAGCTTTCCGTGGCGATGCCCGTAACAGGCGCTTTTCATGTCTATGCGGCGCGCTATATTGGTCCGGCGACCGGGTACACCGTGGCCTGGTTGTACTGGCTGACCTGGACAGTCGCTCTGGGCTCAAGCTTTACCGCCGCTGGGTTTTGTATGCAGTACTGGTTCCCGCATATTCCCGTCTGGATATGGAGCGCCCTGTTTTGTGTGGTGATTTTTTGTCTTAACGCGATTTCAACGCGCTTTTTTGCCGAAGGGGAGTTCTGGTTCTCGCTGGTAAAAGTTGCGACCATTCTCGTCTTTATCCTCTTGGGCTGCGGGGTGATTTTCGGCTTTATCTCCATGAAGGATGGTTCACCGTCGCCAGGGCTTTCTAACCTCACCAGCGAAGACTGGTTCCCACACGGCGGTTTGCCCATTCTGATGACCATGGTGGCGGTCAATTTTGCTTTTTCCGGGACCGAGCTTATCGGTATCGCGGCGGGTGAAACGGAAAATCCGCACCAGGCGATCCCGGTGGCGATCCGCGCGACGATTGCCCGCTTGATCCTGTTTTTTATTGGCACCGTTTTTGTCCTTGCCGCGCTGGTTCCGGCAAATGTGGCAGGGGTTGAGAAGAGCCCGTTTGTGCTGGTCTTTGAAAAAATCGGCATTCCGTATGCGGCGGATATTTTTAACTTCGTCATCCTGACGGCGATCCTTTCAGCGGCGAATTCCGGGCTCTATGCATCGGGCCGCATGCTATGGTCGCTGGCAAACGAAAAAACGTTGCCGGGCTGTTTTGCCCGCGTCAACAAAAATGGTGTGCCGTTGATAGCGCTTTCTGTCTCTATGCTCGGCGGTCTGCTGGCGCTGTTATCCAGCGTGATTGCCCCTGATACTGTCTTCGTTGCGCTCAGCGCCATTTCTGGCTTTGCCGTTGTCGCTGTCTGGCTCAGCATCTGCGCGTCCCACTTTGTTTTTCGTCGCCGCCACTTACAGTCGGGCAAACTCTCTGCGGCATTGAAATACCGGGCACCCTGGTATCCACTGGTTCCGGTGCTTGGATTCGTGCTGTGTCTGCTGGCCTGCATCGGGCTGGCGTTCGATGCGGATCAGCGCATTGCGCTCTATTGTGGTCTGCCGTTTGTCGCCCTTTGCTACGGTGCCTATTTTCTCACCCAGAAAACGAAATTGAAGGAGGCTGACTATGCCGCAGAGTAATTCCCTTGCCACGCTGCTTGAACATCATCCCTTTGCCGTGCTGGATGGCGCCCTGGCCACCGAGCTTGAAGCGCGCGGATGCAGCCTTGTCGATAATCTCTGGTCCGCCAAAGTGTTAATGGAAGATCCGCAGCGTATTCGGGATGTGCATCTGGATTACTTCCGTGCGGGCGCACAGATCGCCATTACTGCCAGTTATCAGGCCACGCCTGCAGGTTTTGCGGCGCGCGGTCTGACTGAGGCGCAGTCGAAAGCGCTGATTGAAAAGAGTGTGATGCTGGCAAAAGAGGCGAGTGACATTTATCGCTCAGAAAACCCCAATGCCGGTCCGCTACTGGTGGCGGGCTCTGTTGGGCCATACGGTGCTTATCTGGCCGATGGCTCGGAGTATCGCGGCGACTACGTGTGCAGCCGCGAGGCGTTTCAGGCATTTCATCGCCCGCGAATTGACGCGCTGCTCAATGCCGGTGCCGATCTGCTGGCCTGTGAAACGCTACCTTCCTTCACCGAAATAGACGCACTGGCAGGTCTGTTATCTGAATACCCGCATGCGCAGGCGTGGTTCTCCTTTACCTTATGTGACGACCAGCACTTGAGCGATGGCACACCGCTGGTGCAGGTGGTGAATGCGCTGTCTGGCTGTCCCCAAATTGTTGCGCTGGGGATTAACTGTATTGCTCTGAGCAAAACCACCGCCGCCCTCAAACATCTGCAAAGCCTCAGCGCGCTGCCTCTGGTTGTCTATCCTAACTCCGGTGAAACGTATGACGCAGCAACCAAGGCGTGGCATACACACGGTGAGCGCTGCGGATCCTTAGCGGCATATTTGCCCCAGTGGTTAGAGGCGGGTGCGAGACTTATTGGCGGATGCTGCCGGACGACCCCACGGGATATTGCCGCACTGAGTCAACACCGTTAACGGTGACGGGGAGCAAATAGGACTCGTGGGCTGGAACTTATGGCCCACGGTGCCTTTCATCCGGCTAGCATGAAGATGAATCGCTCTCTGCGTTATCGATGGCTGGCGAAAAGCCTGTTTATTTCTGACAACAGATAACCTCAACCTGATGGCAGCGGTTCAGCCTGTGCACGGCCTGGCGGAAACATTGGTGGCTGAACCCTGATTGAAGCGTGAGACGTGACGAGTAAAAGGCGCGGAAATTTATTATTTGCTTTTTAATCTTCCAGCCATTTGGTTGTGGGAGATAATTCCTGCTCTATGTCGTACGCGGACCTGGCGCCCCTGAAATACTCTGCAGATGAAATAATCCACGACCATAACGGCATCATTCTCACCAGCATCTCTTTTCCCGCATCGGTAATGGCATAAACGACCCGCGGTGGTTTCTCCTGAAAATCACGGCGAGAGATGAGCCCGTCACGCTCAAGATGACGTAGCGTTCGCGTCAACATTCTTTGCGTGACACCGGTAAGGTCGCGGCGTAACTCCCCGTGGCGAAGCTCTCCGCTGGTGCCCAGTAAATGCAACACACCCAGCGACCAGCGATTTCCTGCGTGCGCGAGGATCTCACGTTTCAGTCCCTCATTATCGTTGCTTAATTCCGCACAAAATTCTTTCGAAAATTGCAGCAGCGCTTCCCGCTCATAATCCATATTCCCTCCGGTATCATTCGTGTACCTGATTGAACCAGGTTCTGCCAGCTGTCAGGATGGCGCAGTAATACGACAGGAGGCAATCATGAAATTTGAAAACAAACCTGAAAATACTGTTCTCATTCTCGGCGCAGGAGAGCTGGGATTGCCAGTATTGCGGGCAATGAGCCGTAAAGTTCAGGAACATTCATCGATGAAAATCAGCGTACTGCTCAGAAGCAACGCTGCGCATGCGACATCTGGCCAGCTCAGGACACGGTTGGATGAGCTAATAAAGCTGGGTATTGCTGTGGTTGAAGGCGATCTCCAGCAAAACAGTGTTGATGAACTGAGTGCGTTGTTTAGCACCTTCAGTGCCGTTATCAATTGCAGTGGTTTTGTCGGCGGGCCGGGAACGCAAATTAAGATTACGCAGGCGGTATTAAAGGCGGGAGTACCTCGCTACTTCCCATGGCAGTTCGGTGTGGATTATGACGTTGTCGGTAACGGCAGCGGACAACCGGTTTGGGATGAACAACTTGAGGTTCGCCACCTTCTGCGCGCGCAGAGCACAACGGAGTGGGTGATTGTTTCCACGGGGATTTTTACCAGCTACCTGTTTGAACCAGGCTTTGGTGTGGTTGACGCACAAAATAAAGCTGTCTGTGCTCCGGGAGACTGGAGATATGCGGTGACACTGACGACGCCTGAAGATATCGGCCGACTGACAGCAGATATCTTCTTTCATCAGCCCGCTTTTCGTAACGAGATTGTCTATATCGCAGGGGATACGCTGACTTACGGTGAGATTGCCGATTTAATGCAGGCGCACTGGGGAACGTCGGTAAAAAGAACTTTACTGGACAGGAAGAAGTTGATGGAAGATGTAGAACATAATCCGAATGATGTTGGTGCAGCTTACCGGCTCGCTTTCGCCCGGCCTGACGGGGTGGCGTGGAGAAAGGAAGATACGTTCAATTATCGTCAGGGAACGGAAACCACCACAGCGCGTCAGTGGCTTGCCAGACAGCATAAAATTTAACTTTCCCGTATTGTTGAAAGCACAAGCCGCACCGTCAGGTAATGGAAGCATGCCAGCTCTGGTGATGCTCTCATGCCCCGTTCAGCTTTTAACGATGATGACACTTTCGCTAAACCAATGTGCACTAAAGCCTGATGAGCAGGCTTTAGTGGCTGGTCGATATTTTTACCTGGCCGCTATGGGTTTAAAACGTATTGCTATCGCAATCAGCAGGATGACACCCGCGCTCATGATGAGCCACGCGGTAGTCAGTGACGCACCGCTGTCACGCACAATACCGGCGATTAATGGCATCAGCGCCGCAATCAGGTATCCGCCACCCTGCACCCGTGACAGAAGTTTCCCTGCCTCAGCCGGTGTTCGCGCATGATCAAATGTCACGATGAGCGATAGCGGGAACAGTGCGCCGATACCAGTGCCAAGTAGCAACGTCGACGCAACTGGCGTGGTTCCTGGAGCAAAGATCAGACACATCAACCCTGCCAGTAACACCAGCAGCACGGTGACCAGCGGAACACGGCGGTCAGGAAATCGAGAGATCAGGGCTGAAACGGCAAAGCCCGCCACAACTTCAGTTAACGTAAGCCAGGCCAGCATATATCCGCTGCTGCGTGCGCTCCAGCCCGCCTGAATATAGAGAGGGGGTAGCCACGCCAGTACCAGCGTATAGGCGCCGGTCCCGATGCCAAAAAACAGCAGTAACAACCCTGTCCGGGATGACGATAATGTCACTTCTGCGAAGACCGTTTTTTCTGCCGGGCGGTGCCTGGCCCATGACAGCCAAAATATCAGGGCAAGAAGGGTTAACAAACCGGCTATGGCCAGCGTAGGCTTTAGGTCAAGCCGGGTAAACAGCGGCTCGGCAGTAGCGGCAGCCATCGCCGCGCCAGCCATAATACCGGTGCTGAACAGAGACATAAACGTGCTGGCCGATTGCGTGTATTCCTTTTTTATCAGGGCTGGCATTAACGCCTGGATCATGCCAATACTTGCTCCACCCGCTAAAGCGGTGCTCATAAGCCCCGTGAGTGAGGTGCTAAAACCCCGGAATAAACAGGCGAAAAGTAGGATCGAAAGCCCTATTGTAATTCCCCGGACAGCACCGGTTCTGGCTAAAAGCCATGGCCCACTCAGCGCAACCAGCCCCATCATCGCCACTGGCAGGGTGGTTAGCAGACTGAATTCTGTGGCTGATAATCCCGCTTCACGCTGTAAAACCGGAAATAACGGTCCGATAGAAGCCAGAATGGGGCGAAGATTCAACCCGATCAAAAAAGCGATAAATGCGAACATAAAGGGCGAAGAGGTAATACGTTTCAAGACAGGATCCTTTTAGGCATGTGATTGCTTCAGCAGAAAATGCCGCAAGCATTTATCTTAACATTAAGATAAATGCGTTCCTTGTGTAAGATGGACCGCACAACTCGATAAATACCCCTATGTAAGGTACGAAAATGCAAGACCATATCGACTTCGTTGTCAGCCAGTGGGACAGCGCAATGCCTGAGCTGGATGTCTCTTCAATGAAAATTTTTGGCCGAATGTTGAGGGTGATGAAGCATCTGGGAAAGATGCGCACCCAGGCTCTGGCGCCGTTCGGCTTTCGCGATGGAGAATTTGATGTCCTTGCTACGTTGCGCCGCGCCGGTGCACCTTATTGTCTTTCTCCAACGCAACTGTATCGATCGCTGCTGGTCACTTCCGGAGCGATGACAAATCGCCTTAATCATCTGGAAGAGCAAGGGCTCATTGAGCGAATTAATGATCCAGATGACAAACGCAGCACACTGGTCAGCCTGACATCTCACGGGCAAGAGCGTATCGAACAAGCGCTGATCGTCCATACGGCAACGCAAAACGCGATACTGACCAACCTGTCCAAAGATCAACGGGCGCAGCTTGAATCGCTATTAAGGCAGTTGTTGCTGACATTTCCGGGCTGAAAGAATAGCGATCACTCCGCCGGGCAGGAGTCACCCCGACGTGGAATGGCGTCATGAATTGTGGAGCCAACAAGAGAAAAGCAGGATCGGACGTAGGCTCAGGGCGGCGGGAACCGGCGCGCAGACAAACCGTATCAACGCGTATGTCGATCAGTCCGGTCATATCCGGCAAAAGGTGGGGGAGGGCAGCGAACACCTGTCCGCTACCTGAAAGATCAAAACCCATTGTGCTGAGGATAATCAGACTGCCTCTATCAAGCTGCATTATCAGCGAACCTTGATGACAAGTTTGCCGGTCACGTGGCCTTCTGCACTTACCCGATGTGCATCAGCCGTCTGTTGCAGTGGGTATACGCCCTGAATAGGAAGTGTAAAAAGGCCACCGGCACAGAGACGGGCAATTTTTGCGAGGGCTATTTCCGGTTGTTCAGGCGGGCCGTGGGAAAATTTCGCGCCATATTGCTCTGCTGATAAATCCGCAACGGAAAGCACACGAGCGGGATTTCCGACGATGGAAATTAATCCAGGAATGACTCCTGATCCCGCAACGTCAATGGCAGCATCGACGCCCATCGGCGCTAACTGCGTTATTCGTTCCTTTAAACCGGGACCGTAAGTCGTTGGAATTGCGCCTAATGAGACGAGATAGTCATGTTTAGGGGAACTTGCTGAGCCAATAACGATAATGCCGCGCAGGCGTGCGAGTTGGACGATAGCCGTTCCTACTCCGCCCGCCGCGCCGCTAACCAGCAGCGTCTGCCCCGTTTCTATATTTACTTCATCAAGTGCGCGGGTAGCAGTATCAACAATAACGGGCAAGCCTGCGGCTACTTCAAAAGAGACTGCCACGGGTTTGGCCGCCCAGTGTGTGAGGATGGCTTTCTCAGCGAGGGTGCCATCGCCAAAACCAAATACCGCATCGCCGATGGCAACGCCGGAAACGCCATCGCCAATTTCATCAACAATGCCGCTCGCTTCCACGCCCACTGTGAGTGGAAACACAACATCTTCGAAGGCTTTATACTGGCCCTCTCTTCGTTTCCAGTCCGATGGATTCACCCCAGCACAATGCACCGCAATACGAATCTCCCCAGGCCCGGCGTGAGGAACAGGCATTTCATCAACGCGTAACTCATCAGGTCCACCGAAAGCGTGATAACGGATCACCTTCATCTTGTTACGATCCTCTAAGCACAAAGGATGAGAAAAAACAGAAAGGGAATTGACGGATAAAAGCGAGGTAGAACTTGAGTTTGACACAGTTACGCTCCGTTTATCATGCCGCTACCGAAGAGTAGCGATAAGCGCTCCCGCCATTGTATGGCTGCAACGCGGTTGATTTCGAAGACGCTGGTCAAACTGTAGGGAAACAGAATCGACGTGTACGCGATCAATTTAGCATCAGAAATGATCGTTTTTCGCGACATTCCGCTGAGCCTACTCAGGCTTAAATAGGCTGTCAATAGTGCCCTGGCTATTGCTTTTTTACGTCGTCAGTCGAGGGCGTCATTGGTATATCCTGACTTCTGTTTTTCGTTTTGAGCAGACATGCCATTCGCTGGACCGACTGCTGAGTGCCAGGAGCGGACATGCAAATACCCAGCATATTGCTTTTCATTGACCCTCTACCTAAATAATGCAATAAAATCAATGCCCCTTCACTTCACAGACTCATGGTAATGATGAATATGCATTTTCGTATTATTGTCCTACTGGCTGGCATTGTTAACTTAACCGGCTGTCTGGTAACACCCGGGGATGCATCTGATTTCACGTATGTCACATGGATTCAGTTATTCCAGAAAGTAGATTCTACGGGATGGACTAACATTCGCGAACGCAAGGAAGCTCTCTATAGCTGCGGTGTCGATCGCAAAGAAAATCTGGATGATAATAATTGGGGGCTAAACGTCATTCACCGCAATCAAACACTTCAGGAGCTAGCTTCACGAAATGACAAAATTTACTCATGCATGAAAAGCAAGGGCTATAAAGTCTATAACTTCACAGAGTGCGGGCCACTAAAAAGACCTACCGGACTTTGCCCTAATTAATGTAATAAAATCAATGTTTCTTCACTTCACTGATTCAAGGTAATGATGAATATGCATTGTCGTATGTGACTTGCTCCCCGTTGCTCCATACAGACTGATTTAGCAACGTCCGCTTCGTGCCAGAAGCGGACGTTGCTAAGTCCGCATTTCATTAAACAGCGGGGAACAGGTCAGGTCAGCTACTAATAGCTATATCATTCTTCGTTATTGAAATGGGGTCAGGAAGAGCAGAAGTGTAATTTATGCTGACAACAGCAGCATATTCAAGTGACATATCCCATTGTTCGGTGAAGAATCAAAAATCTACACTAGAGGAAGATTGGTATATGTACAGCCTATATTCTCCAGTAGTACGCAAACTCTATCTCAGGAGTAACTCATTATGCTTGATCATATGACTTTCCGCGTGACTGATATTGGCCGCGCTAAAGCGTTTTACAGCGCGACACTTGCGCCATTGGGCTACAGTGTATGCTTCGAAGGCAACTACGGGATGAACATACTGGGATTTGCTTACCCTGACTCCTCTGAGCCTGACGGTAAAAAAGCTGATGTATGGTTCATCGATGGCACATCGCCATACGGGGGCCCATCAACAACTACCGGTTGCCACCTTGCATGGCGGGCAGAAACTCGTGCACAAGTGGATGCTTTTTACCTCGCAGCACTCGCCGCTGGAGGAAAAGACAATGGTGCCCCAGGCCTCCACCCAGACTATCATCCAAACTATTATGGTGCCTTTGTCATTGATTTAGAAGGCAATAACATTGAGGCAGCATGTCACCAACCAGGATGAGCGCCGCTCAATGATTACGCTTGAATGGTCGGGAATTCAGGTTGCCAGAGGCGCCGGGCATATTTGGGGCACAGGAAGCGCGAATATGGATCTTCATTTGAAAACAGCGTGAGCACCATGCCCGGCTTCAATACTCGTTCAGCGTTTGCGGTCGATTTTGATGAACTGTATTCAGCGTTCCAGTTGACCTGCTCCTGGTTGATTATCACACGTCAATGTTAGTCCTATATCCCTGCGGTTATGACAAATGCGAACTGCCGTTCCTCGCTCATAACTGCCCTTTAGGGACAGCCAGTCAGGCAGTTCCGTGCCAGAAGCGGACTTCGCAAACATCACTGTTCAATAAGAAGGTAACAGGTCATAACGTATGTGCTTCATTGCTTGCCTTCCATCAATTCAAGCGTCTGCCCATCGGGGCTTTGTACATATATTACTCTTGTTCCCTGCATGGGTCCTGACAAGACTGTCTGAGGTCTCCCTGGCGTCTTCCAGCCATAGTCCGATATTTTGCTCAAGAGCGTATCAAGATTCTCGACCATAAACGCAAGGTGAGCGTAGCCTGGGATGTAGGGGGCTGAAGGCTCTTCAGGCTGTTCAATGTTATTGTATTGCAGTAATTCAATCTTAATGCCAGCCAGTTCAAGCAAAGCCATTCGTACATCAGCTCCCCTTGCGCCTGTTACTTCATCAATAATAGGTCCAGACATTTTTCCTTCGCGTAATAACTTTCCTCCGAGAATGTGAGTCCAGAAGAATAATGAGTCTTCAATATCTTTAACTGAAAAACCGACGTGATTAGCACTTAAGATCATGAGATTGCCAGCTCCTGTTGATTAAACGCGACTACGTTACAAGTCTGTATCTATCATAGAAAAACTGCGAATGTCCGCTCTTCGCTCAACGCGGCCCGCCAACCCTGCACAAGAATCAGGCTTAGTGGGCCCTTTTCATTATTTTCAAGACGTGACCGGATCGCTGACATCACTACCGATGTCTACCAGCAGATCTGACGGTGGAAACCCGCCACCACGAGATATTTACTGCTGTTGTTTGTGAAGCTCACGCTGCGCAAGCTGTAAGGCGAGTGTTTCGATATGCTCTGCCATTTCCCGGGTCAGTTCGGTCAACTGAGTATTTTGTTTTAGCAATTCCAGCAGTTGTGCCGACTGCTCCTCTGCGAGTATCTGGCGCTTCGTCATTGCGTCGTCCAGATCTTCGCGGTGTTGTGCATCCGCCAGCGCATGTGCCTGATCTCGCTCCGCCTGCCGGGTTTGTGCCAGCAGGATCAGCGGAGCTGCATAGGCAGCCTGAATACTGAACGCAAGGTTGAGGAGAATAAAAGGATAGGGGTCAAACTTCACGGCGCCTGCAACGTTCAGAACAATCCACACGATCACCGCGATAGTCTGTCCAATCAGAAATATAGGCGTACCGAAAAAACGTGCGAAGGCTTCTGCTTTCAACGCAAACCACTCGTCGCCAAAAGTATGTGTAATACCTTTCAAGGGGCGATATAACCGAAATTTTTTATCTGGATGCATATCAAAAACTTCCTGTTGGGGAGGTTGCCAGAATCGCCGAAACTTTTTATCACTGGGCACTAAAGCCCATCGTACGAAAGCATACTTTACGTATGTTATACGTTGGCTAAAGCGACTGTACAAAGCATATCAACCCAGTGACGCCGTCCAGTCACTATGAAGGTTCTTGGCTAGCAAACTCGTCCGGAATGACCTGCTTACCATTGGTTATCACGCGCCATCAACTGTGGGATAAAGTGCCAACATCCGCTTTTCGCTCTTAGCCCCTATGCACTTCACTCAGCGTTAACACAGGCCCACATATAGTGATTGTCAACGCCTTCAACTCGCTCAAAAATGAATCCTAAAGCGAGGTAGAAATCATTCGCCGGGCTCTCTTTCAACGCGATGAGACGGATAGCTTTACCAAGGTGTGTGGCTTTTTGCTGTATGCGTTTTACAACATCTTTTCCCACGCCCTTACCCTGAAATTTATTGTTGATATAGAAGTGATCCAGATAGAGGTACGTTGGGAAATCCCGTAGCACGTAAAATCCAACGATCTCATCTTGCCAACAGAGAATGAATGTCTCTTTATCCGTAAATGTCGCAAGGAAGCGTTCGCGTGCTCTGATGGGATCGAATCTGTTGATCGCCTCAAGACTCGGGCGCATGGCGTCAACGCGGAGTTCAGCCAGCATTGGCGCCTCATCAGCAATAGCAGGGCGGATATGTAGATTTAAGGGCAAAGTAACCTCGCATAGCGTCGGTGGTTTTTTACGCAGAATAGCACTCTCTCATCAGATGCCAGGCCACCCGTGTATTACAGAGTGAGAATGGGCCACGTGGTTAGGCAATCAAGAATGACATCATCAATATGCAGTGCTCAAAGTGACATAAAATTTTTGCTTAACAACATACAGCTCCCGTTAATACCTCAGCCGACCGGTTCAGACAGAGAACCAGCCAGCGGGATATTGCTCGCAGATGAACGCCACGAAAACCGTAACTTTGGGGCTCTGAAGCCGACGGGAGGTGTGCAGCACCCAGAGTTCAGTCAATGTATCGGCTTCTCCCCAGCACACAAGTTCACCTTTTTCCAGCTGTTGGCTGACAATGGAGTGTGGAAGCATCGCTGCTCCGGCACCCGCCAGGGTGGCATCCCGCACGGTCAGAAGGGAAGAGAGGCGCATCACGGGCTGTGGCGCGAAGCGACGCTGCCCGCTCTGAACGGTCCAGACCTCTCCGTCCGAATAGGTTGACATCACGATCGCTGGAATTTCAGTCGCACTTTGCGCATCGCCGACCGGCATCTTAAAAGCGGGAACCGCCACCAGAACCTGTTTATCCCTGGCAAATCGTCTGCCAACCAGCGCGCTGTTTTTGTGCGGGTTAATACGGATCGCGACATCAAAATGCTCATCCACCAGGTCACTCATCCGGTTTTCAGAAATCACTTCAACGTAAATGTGAGGATAGCGGCGGCGAAATTCGGTCAAAAGCCGCCCGAGAGCCAACTGCGAAAAAAGCAGTGGGGCCGCAATACGCAGCCATCCCGAGGGATTTGCCGAATCTTCCCGCGCTGCTTCGGCGGCTTCATCAATGTCACGTATTGCGCCGACGGTGCGTGACAAAAGACGTTCACCCGCCTCTGTGATTTGCAACCGCTGACCGCCGCGCTCAATAAGACGTACACCGAGTGCCTCTTCAAGCTCAGTCAGCCTGCGCGAAAGGGTGGCCTTCGGTTTTCCGCTGGCGCGACTGGCCGCGCCGATCCCGCCCGAGGCCGCGATGAGATGGAAATCTTTAAGCGCATTAATATCCATAGGTGTCTCATTTATGGAACAAACTATCTAAAAAATAGCATCTTCAAAGCAAAAATGGATCGCGATAGTGTTTGTTCACACCAATCAAACACCACGGAGTAAATACCATGACCATGCTGATCACCGGAGCAACCGGCCGCGTCGGCCGCAATATTGTTAACCAACTTCTTCGACGCGGTGCCGATTTCCGCGTTTTGACTCGTGATCCGACAAAGGCTGGCTTTGCCGACAATGTAGAGGTTGTTAAAGGCGATATGCTGGATATCGACGCCTTGCGCGCCGCTTTCAGGGGCATCAAGACGCTGTTTTTACTGAATGCGGTCGCGGGTGACGAATATACCCAGACGATTATTACCCTCAACATTGCCCGCGAGTGCGGCGTTGAGCGCGTGGTTTACCTCTCCGTCTTTGACGCCGATGTTTCCGTCAATGTGCCGCACTTCGCCGTAAAATATGGGGCCGAGCGCATGCTTAAAGAGATGGACTTTAGCGCCACCATTCTGCGGCCAACCTACTTTATCGACAATGAGGCCATGATTAAGGATGTGGTCATGAATCACGGTATTTATCCGATGCCGATCGGCGGTATTGGGTTGGCGATGGTAGACACCCGCGATATCGCCGAGGTGGCGGCCATTGAACTGCTACGGCGCGATCGCGCGAGCGGAAAACTGCCTGTCGAGACGATTAATCTCGTTGGCCCCGATACGCTGACGGGGGAGGGTGCTGCCGCTGTATGGAGCGAGGTGCTGGGCCGCGAGATTATCTACGGCGGTGACAACCCGGATGCGTTCGAAGCAAGCATGGCGGAATTTATGCCGAAATGGATGGCTTACGAAATGCGTCTGATGGCTGAGCGCTACGTCAGCCATGGCATGTTGCCGAAGGACGGAGACAGAGAGCGGCTGGTCACGCTTCTTGGCCGCCCGCTACATACTTACCGCGACGTCGTGACGGCACTTGCCGCGCAATAAAATGCACCTTCTCACACGCGGGCGTTGGCTTAGGGAAAAGCCCGCCTTTCGCTCAGCGTAGGGGAAGGTGGTTGAGCGATCCCATTCTGGCGCCTGAAAACGCCCGGTGGAACGCCGACATATTGCGTGAAGGCCACGTTAAAGGCGCTCGCTGACTGATAGCCGACGTGAAAGGCAATTTGTTCGATTTTCTCTTTGCTGCTCACCAGCGATTTTTTCGCTAACGACATGCGCCAGAAGAGAAGATATTGCCCTGGCGGCATGCCGACGGTCTCATTGAAAGCAGCAAAAAAAGCGGAGCGGGACATGGCGGCGTGGCGGGCGAGCTGCGCTATTGGCCACTCAACGCCCGGTTTTTCATGGATAAGATGCAGCGCGACGGCGATCTTTTCATGTTGCAGCCCTTTCAGGATGCCAGCCGTTTTCGGCAGATCATGATTACTGCGTAACGACTCTACCAGCAGCAACTGTAAAAGACGCATTAATACCCCATCACGGCCTGGCCGTCTGGCCCGGCTTTCATCCAGCAGGAGTTCAAGCAACGTGGCGAAACGACGTTGCCCTTTAATCAGGATCTCGTTTGGCAATAAAGAGACGATGAGTTGCTTATCCGGTGTATCGAATTCACAGTGGCCGACATACATGACCAGATCGGCTGGCCCGTTTGTTGCGCCAATTCTCACATACCCTTCGCTGATAATCGTTGGCGTTGTAATTTCAGTTGGGACAGGTCTGCCCGCGTTGGTGTTCTCGAAAGAGTAAGTTGCGGGTATCAGAATAAAATCACCGGCAACAAGCAACGTTGGGCCTTTGCCGTTAACGTTGATCACGCATTCGCCTTCCAGCACGGCGCAGTAAAAGGCCTCCCCGCCAGACTCCCGAACAATATGCCACTGCCCGCTCCCTTCAACGAGTTTTGAATGCGATGGCTTGGGGTTGAGCAGGGCAACAATATCGGTCAACGGATCTGACATTGGACTTTCTCTAAAGTTTACGGGACTTTTGATTATATATTGTCCTGCTGGTGGTCGCTATGATCACCGCTCTTGCCACCAAAGAGGATCACATATGCCTACTGTACTGATTACCGGTTGCTCTTCAGGTTTTGGCCTTGCCGCAGCAAAACTTTTTTTACAGCAGGGTTGGGAAGTGATTGCCACGATGAGAACGCCTGACCCGACAGGTTTGCCTGCAAGCGACAAACTGACGATTTTGCCGCTCGATATTACTTCTGCGCAGAGTATTAACACAGTCGTGAAAGCGGCGGGCGCGATTGATGTTTTGGTGAATAACGCGGGTTTTGGCGCACCTGTACCGGTCGAACTTACGCCGCTTGCCACCGCGCAGCAGTTAATGAACACCAATGTGCTGGGTACGTTGTCATTAACCCAGGCGTTTTTGCCGCTGATGAGAGAGAAGCAATCAGGGGTCATCATTAATGTTTCTTCATCAGTGACGACTCAGGCGATGCCGCTGATTGGCCTTTATCGCGCCAGTAAAGCGGCGCTGAATGCGTGGAGCGAGTCGCTCGCCATTGAAACCAGGCCTTTTGGTATTCGTGTTCACGTGGTGTTACCGGGGCGCTCCCCGGAAACGAAGTTCGGCGAGAATGCACGAGCGCATTTTGCAGGCATCGACGATCCCGCCTATGGGCAAATGGTGAGGGAATTTATCCAGAGAGTGGGAGAGAGCAACTCACCCGTGACCTATGCTGAGGATGTTGCGAATGCCATCTTCGCTGTTGCTCAAAATCCCGATGCGCCGCTCTACACTGCCGCGGGTGAAGATGCCCAAATGATGCTGAAAGAGGCGCAGCATCGTTCACCTTTCTCTTACTAATTACGCCGAACGAAAACGGGAGTCGCAAAGAAGGTCAAAGAGGGGATATTCCCCTCTCTGTTTTCGCAAATCACGCTGGCTCCCGTTTTCCACTTCTTTGCTGCGAATCAAGATGACCAGGATGTTTTGTGTGGCAGCGACCATTACCGGGGCAGTGGCCTGCACCAAATTTTAAAAAAGCCTTTAATTTTGACCCCGTGATCCTTTTTACGCTGGGCCAGCGTCTGGCGATGTGACCTTTTATGATGAGGTTCCGGTGCTGTCGGGGAATCGCTGTTCCAGCCGATGATACAGCGAATCGAGATTACGCGGATTTTTCCACAGAGGTTGCGCGGCGCGTAACAAGAGTGGCCGTGGGAAATAACGGATTTTCAGCGGGCTGGCGAATCCGGCAGCAACTCGCTCAGCCGATTGATGTTGGTTATGTTACTTGAGGGAAAGGCTGGCCGGCGCTGAAGACAGGCCGCCGGATCGCCGGATAAACCGGATACTGAGCCCGGCACCCGTGGCGAGGCATACCGCCATCGCCAGCAGTGCGACGATAAAGGCATGGGTGATATTTTCGCTGCTTTTACCGTTACCCAGCATGCTGTAAAAAATGCCGCCGATGACAGCGACGCTCAGCGCCGTGCTGATTTGTAATGCCGAGCTGGTCACGCCGGCAATCATGCCTGAAAACTCCGGCGCAACGCGGCCGGTTACCATCCGCACCAGCGTTGGCATCGCCAGCCCCTGGCCAAGACCGGTCACAAATAGCAGTACGGCGAGCGGCAGCATGGCAGGCGCGCTGCCCGTCAGCGTATTGGCAATTAACCATGCCAGGCCTGCTAACCCCGCGGTCTCGCATCCCATCCCGATTGCGCTCAGGTAATTACCGACAAAACGCCGCAGATAAGGCGTCAGCAACGGCCCTATCAGAAAGCCGACGCCAAAGGGCAGAAAAAGCAGGCCTGCGCTCAGGGCGTTTACATGCAACGCACCTTGCAGATACACAGAAAACAACAGAAAGAAGGCGGCGATGGAATAAAACAGCAACACGATCGCCAGCCCCTGGCCCAACCCCGGCGCGCGTAACACGCCCGGATCAAGCAGCGGCGAACCGCCATTCCAGCTAAGGTGACGTTCATAACGCCATAACAACGCGCTCAGCAGTGGGAAAGCAAGCAATGACAGCCACGTCCACCAGGGCCATCCTGCATCATGGCCCTCAATCAACGGCACAATCAGCGTACTCAGCGTGAGGGTTGCCAGCAGCATGCCAACGGGGTCGAGGCGCTGTGCAGATTGTGCCCGCGTTTCTTTCAGCAACGGCAAGCCAAAGAGAATGACCAGTAGCGCCACCGGCAGGTTAACGAGAAAAATAGCCCGCCATCCCAGTTGAAACAGGTCCGCTGAAATCAGGATGCCACCCAATACCTGGCCGATAACGGAGGCCAGGCCAAACACAGCGCCATAGATACTCAGTGCTAACGGTTTCTCTGCTTCCGGAAAAATGGCCTGCACGGAAGCCAGTGCCTGGGGCGCCATAATGGCGGCCGTGACACCCTGTAACATGCGTCCAGTAATCAGTACCCACGGTGACCAGGCTACACCGCACAGCAGCGATGCAGCCGCAAAACCGAGAAGCCCAAGAAAAAACATCTTCCCACGACCATAAATATCGCCCAGGCGGCCGCCGGTAATTAATGTCACCGCATACACGCCAGCATAGGATGAAATGACCAGTTGTTCAGCGGAGAAAGAGGCGCCCAGCTCGCTCTGAATAGCAGGCAGCGCAACATTGACGATAAAAAAATCGAGCGGTGGCAAGAATGCGCCGACCAGTAAAATGACAAACATTGCCCAGCGACGCGGCTCGGCTTGCGTGAGGCTATGTGCCGACATAGAACACTCCATCGGTAGCGGTTCCGTCCCCGGTAAGAGACGTTTTGTTATGGCAAAAAATGTGCTGTTAACCTGTTTGGGTGAGTGGGGAGAGGTCAGCGCATGCCGCCAGAGGCCAGAATCACCTCACCGGTGACCCATCCCGCGTCGTCTGATGCGAGAAATGAGACGATCGGGGCAACATCCTGCACCTGACCGATGCGACCGAGTGGCGTCTGCTGTTCATTCCATCTCTGGAAGTCCGAGTTCATCGCGCCCGCACTATGACTGCCTTCTGTTTCGATCAGGCCGGGGTTAACCGCGTTGACGCGAATTCCCTGCGGGCCAAGCTCGCGCGAGAGTACGCCGGTGATGGCGTCAATTGCGCCCTTGGTACCGCTGTAGACGGCGCTTTCGGCAATAAAAACGCGGGTGACGAACGAACTGATGTTGATGATGCTGCTGCCTTTACTGAGGTGTGGCACGGCTGCGCCAGTCAGCAACAGCGGGCCCAGAACATTGATGTCGAACTGCCTGCGGTAGAGCGCTTCGGTGCTCTCTTCAATACTGGCGAACTGATAAATACCGGCGTTATTCACCATAATGTCCAGACGCCCAAAATTGTCGATGGCCGCGTTGACCAGCGCCTCGACCTCTGCCTGGTTGGTGACATCCGCCGCGACCGCCACGGCCTGCCCACCGGCGGCTTCAATATCGGCAACGACCTTATCGGCGCCGCTTCTGCCTGAAGCATAATTGACGATGACTTTCGCGCCGTCAGCCGCCAACTGGCGGGCAATGCCAGCTCCGATACCGCTGGAGCCACCGGTCACAATGGCAACTTTGTCTTTTAATTTATTCATCTTTTCAGCTTCCTGATATCGCCGCGCGGGGCGGTTGGGTTGAGGAGGCTATGGTGATATCTACATAATTGTTTTGGAACTGACACTTTTGTATATTCGATGTTCATTTTTGAACGGTGAGACAATGGCATGGAGTGGAGCGACGTCCGGGTATTTCTTGCAGTCATGCGTAAGGGCTCTTTCGGCGAGGCTGCCCGAAGCCTTGGCGTGAGCCATCCGACGGTTGGGCGCAGGATAAAGGCGCTTGAGGATGAGGCGCAGCAGGCGTTATTTCGCCGGACAAGGGATGGTCTGGTGCTGACGGATGCCGGCGACAGGGTTATGACGCTGGCAGAAGCGATGGAGAACTCCGCGCTGGCGATGGAACGGCGCCTGGCAGGTAATCACGAACGACTAGAAGGGATATTGCGGATATCGTCAGCCGAGTGGTTTGCTAACTATGTTCTGGCACCTGTGCTGGTCGAACTGACGCGCCGTCATCCGTCGATTGTGCCGGAAGTTATCGCCAGCTACCGTTTACTTAATCTGTCGCGCCGTGATGCCGATATGGCATTTCGCATCGTTCCCTTTACCGAACCGGATATTGTCCAGCGTCGCCTGATGAGTATTCCCTATGCGCTGTATGGAACGCCGGAAACCGCGCATCTCGCGCAGCACAACCCGGCGGCAGTGGGGCTTATTCTGATGAATACGGCACAATCCCACTTTTCTGACGTTGCCTGGCTGCTCGACAGATTTCCGCAGTCGCGACGTGTGTTCACCAGCACCAGCCGGGCCGTTCAGGCGCAGATGTGCCAGCGGGGAATGGGGATTGCCGTGCTGCCGCGGCCTCTTGGCGATGCCATCTCCGGATTACAAAGCATTCGCATGCCGGAGCCGCCGCCGTCGAAAGATATCTGGGTGGGGTATCACTATGATCTGCGGCATATGGATCGCCTGCGGGTCATGCTGGATATCGCCGATGCGTTGCTGGCGGATCCCGCGACGCCAGCAACGTGAATCTGTTCGCCACTCGTCCGCTTCTGCTGTTGTGCCTGCGGATTTTATCCCTGATACGTTGGCAGGGATAGAAACGTTCGGATCTTCAATGTGTTGCGTACAGCCCCGTCATCTGAACCGGGGCGGAGCGAATGGATATTTATTGGCCGTGCGTAGCCATAAGCTGGCGGGAAGCACACGTCGAACAGCGATCAGAAACGATATGTCACCAGCAGGCTTCCCGTGGGCGATGTTTTTCGTTGCACAATCGGGCTATTGCGCGCATCACCCGTTAACTGCGTAACGCCCGCTGCGGCAACCACGCTCCAGTCCTGGTTGAACTTATGTGTCCAGTTAAGATTCGTTGACCAGGCATAAATTCCCGCTCCGGCGTCATATCGCGTAAACCCCGATGCGGCCGACTGGGATGCACTGACCCCGTAGTAAGTCTGCATATACTTGTCAGTTCCCCAACTGCCGGTCAGCGCCAGCGTCACGGAATTGTTCGATGAGGTATAGAGCGGGCTATTAATGCCGAAATGCAGGGCTGCGCCATTGCTTCGCTCCGAAACCGGCACCTCAGCCTGCAATTGCAAATTAAGCCAGTCGGTCACGCTGTACCCCAGGCCAAACACACCGAGAGCCGAACCTTTGATGTCGCCCATACCGCGCAAATAGTCGCTGCCGTCGCTGATCGAATCGCTGTCCACGTCGCGATCTTTACGGCCTGCGCGATAACTCAGTGCCGCGTTGTAATCGAACTTGCCGATGTTATTGCCGTAACCGATGCCCCGCGTGGTGCTAACAAAGAAACCATTTGCCATCGTGTAATCGAGCACCAGGGCAGTTGTGACGCGGCTTTTATCCGCACCAGAATAGCGTGGCGTAACATTCGCACCGCCGCCGAGGGTCAACGCGTTGCCCGGATCCTGTTCTGCCGCCAGTATCGGGGTGGCCAGTAACGCCAGGACCGCGCCCGGCAACATTTTTTTCAGGCTGCGCCCCGAAAGTGAAAGGGGGAACTTATGACGCAGTTTGATGTTTCTCATTAAAGAAGTCCTTGTGGATTCAAATGATTACGATACAAGCGGGTGTTAAACGCCAGAACGCTCATTTTGCATGCGCCCCCTAAAGTTCTCATGAGCCAAAAATGAAGAAAGAGTGAAGCAAGTACAGGCGCTGCAAAGCTGGTAGATTTCCTGATACCGTTTTTTTCTTCAGACGTTCTTCATTCACTGTTGATACCGTAACCATTGTGAAAATTCTCCTAATCGAAGACGACCTGGATCTCGGCAACGGCGTGCGTATTGCCCTTGCAGATCAAGGGTTTGATGTTATATGGGTTCGCCGCAAAGAGGATGCGCTGCATCAACTCGATGCCTGCGTGCCTGAACTGGTGTTGCTCGACCTCGGCTTGCCCGACGGCGATGGCATGAGTCTGATGGCGGGTTTGCGTCAGCAGCTCAAGGGCATCCCCGTCATCATCCTGACGGCGAGAGGTACACTGCAAGATCGCCTCTCTGGCCTGGACGCCGGTGCAGACGACTATCTGGTCAAACCTTTTGTTCTTGCCGAGTTGTTGGCCAGAGTGAGAGCGCTTGCGCGACGCAGTTACGGTTTTCAGAATGAGGCGATAGAACTTCGCGGATTATCGCTTCATGTGCCGACGCGACGCGTGACAGTGAATGCACGGCATGTTGATTTGACAGCAAGTGAATACGCGCTGCTTGAAACGTTGATGTTGCGTACTGACCGCGTGCTGACACGCAGTTTTCTGGAAGAAAGGATCTTCGGCGCAAAAGAAAATATGAGTAATGCGCTCGATGTGCATATGGGGAATTTGCGTCGCAAAATCGGCGACGGCTATGTGCGAACGGTGAGGGGCGTTGGGTATGTCATTGATACCGTACCCATTCATAAGGGGGCAGGTTGATGCGAAATTTTTGGCGCCACCTGAGAACCCCAACGTTCGTACGGCGAATTATGGTAGCCCAAATGCTACTGCTCACACTGCTCTGGTGTCTTTTTCTGACCTTCGTTTTGTGGGAGGACTTGCGTAGCCCCCCGATATTAACGGGCAACAAGACTTACGAAACCATTTTTACAGTGGTTGAGAGTATGGGCGATCGCCCACAGGATCGAACTCATGTGCTGGCTGCGCTCAGTAGGGCGGTGCGGGAAGATTATGGCGGAGGTGAAGATCCCGAACTCTCAATCAGCCTCATCGTGCGCAAGAATAAAGAAATAATTTATGCATCCGATGGCGCGCCAGTCGGGGTGACCAACACCAGATACGGGAAAATTGAGCGTATTCAGCGTGACGGTCGCGCCTGGACCTGCCGTACGCTCAAGTCCGGGAACTCTGACACAGAGGTCACACTTGTTACACCTGCCGGAGGCTGGAACTTCTTTATCTACCTGAACTCGCGTGGCTACTACGTCATGCCGCTGCTGGTATGCATTCCTTTTCTTTTGTTTCCTGCGTGGCTGTCAATCCGCATTGCAATGCGCCCCTGGAATAAGGTGGTCAATGAAGTTTCCTTACGCACACCGGACGATCTCTCGCCCTTAAAAGCCGTGCCAAAACATAGGGAGCTTCGCCAAATGGTGGATGCTGTAAATGGATTTCTTGCCAGGGTGCGAGAAAGCACTGAACGGGAGCGCGTTTTCATTGCCGATGCCGCTCACGAGTTGCGAACCCCGCTGGCTGCAATGCGAATCAATGTTGAGGCTTTGCAGTCCTACGTAAGCAGCGATAGCCAAAAAGAGTTGCTTGCCGGGATTATTCGCAGCAATAGCCGGGCGGCTCGGCTCGTCAATCAGTTGCTGCTGATGATGCACAGCGAAGCGCGCATTGACACGGTTATGGAGCCTGTGCCGCTGACGACGCTTATACAAGAGCGAATGGCTGGCCTGGTGCCGCTCGCTGCGGAGCGCAGGGTTGAGCTTGAATTCTACTCTGATGATGAAATCTGGATAACCGGTGTCAGGGAACGCCTGATGTCGCTTATCGATAACGTAATTGAAAATGCCGTGAAGTACAGTCCTGAAGGCGGGCGGGTTGAGGTGGATTTACGATCCTTAGATAAGTCCACTCAGCTACGTGTCTCAGATGCCGGGCCCGGCATTCCCGTTGAATTGAGGGAGCGCGTGTTCGATAGATTTTTTCGCGATCCCAATCAGATGCAAAGCGGGAGTGGGCTGGGACTTGCCATCGTCAAAGCGGTTGCGCAGCAACACAACAGCAGCGTAAGCCTCAGTACGTCTGCAGAAGGTGGGCTGATGGTTACGGTTGATTTCCCAAATCACAAGCCCGCCTGAAAAAACACAACGTTGATTCCGTCCCAGCGGAGGGCATCTACCTGAACAATGGAGTAAAAATTGAAATACGTTGCCCTGGCAAGCCTATTGTTTTCGCTATCACTCAGCGGGTGCGCTATTACCGTCAGCGAACTAAAAAGCAGCCAATCCTCTTTTGACGGCAGTTTCACGAGCAAGACAGGGCCTTCTGATACCTATCGAACCATAAGGCACATGGCAAGGCAGTGCCTCGAATATGAGGCATATTCAGGCAATCCGGTGATTGTATTAAGCGAGTTTGACAGCGAGCGCAAAAAAGGTGAGATCAATCAAAAGCTCCTTTCTCAAGGGTTATTGATTAACAACACGCTAATTGAGATAGAAAACCATGATGGCGACAAAGCGCAGGTCAGCCTGTACACAACCAAAAACCTCTTGAGCGCGGGCATCCGGTCGCCAAAGATAAGTGATATCAAGCGCTGGGCTGGCGGCGATAAAACGTGCTAGCACGGCACTCACGTATAACTCAGCACGATCGCGAAGCATCTCTGGTTATATGGCTTGTGCCACATTGATTACCACACCGCAATTTGAATAATGCCTTCACCAGAGGGGAGAACCACTGCGAACCTCCGTTTTTCGCGCTGAGCGGAGATGCCTGCTCCCGGCCGATTCTTTCGTGCAAGGAGCGGATATTAAAGACCCTATACCAACGCCTCGAATTCAGTAAGCGAGTTCAGGTAGCGTTGGACTGCTGACCAGCTCCCCGTTGATTCACACGGAATGCTGTTAGAAATGTCAGCTCT